>JBAQYM010000255.1:0-13444 GCA_049300095.1 Syntrophobacteraceae bacterium | reverse complement strand
CTGTTGCTTTAAGCGTTTATGTACTCCGTTTTGTCATTTCGACCGGAGGGAGAAATCTTGTTTGTTCCGCACCACGGAAAGATTTCTCCCTCCGGTCGAAATGACAATATGCTCAAGCGATTCGTTAAGGCAACAGCACCGGGATCACGGCCCCGCCGCCTTCTTCAGGCATCGGGTGAGTTCCCTGTCGAATGTCGCGGAAAACCGCTGCTTCTCCCTGCGGCCGAACTGCTTCGGGCCGGGGGTGATGCCGCCGGCCTCACGGATGTCCTGCATGAAGTTGCGTATCGAGAGCCGCTCCCGTATGTTTTCTTCCGAATAGAGGCCCCCGCGCGGGTCTATGACGACAACCCCCCTGGGGACGAGCACGGAGGCCAGGGGAATGTCCTGGGTGATCACAAAATCGCACGCTTCCGCCGACCGCGCGATGAAGTCGTCGGCGACCTCCGGGCCCATGCCGACCCGCACCGCCGAAATGTAAGCCGATTCGGGGACGCTTATGTACTTGTTGGCGACAAAGACGGCCGCGATCTTGAGCCGTATCGCCGCCCGTATTATCAACTCCTTGATGTCACCCGGACAGGCGTCCGCATCCACCCAGATTCTCATTTGCCTCCCGTTTCGGCGGGGTCCATGTGGGCCAGGCTCAATGCTGTTCACTTAAAGCGCATCCGGCAGCCAAGACCGTGGGGCCGGCTTTCCCGGGCTGTTGCCCAAATGCAAAAGCTGCGACAGGTGTGGCCAAAACAGGGCGGAGGTCTCCCCTCCCTTGGCGGGAGGGGCTGGGGGAGGGGGTCGTAAGTACTTGAAACTTCAACACCCTCCCCAACCCCTCCCATTGCGGGGAGGGGGACTCACGTCCGGCTCGATAGCCGCGCAGCTTGAATATTTCTTTGGGCAATAGCCCGTTCCAGCCCGCCATCCAGTGACGGCCCCTTTGCTCCCGCCCGGCTAACTTCCGCCGCACTCGCTCAGCGGGTCTTTTCCCGGAGGATGTTCCCTCCAGCCCCACCACTTGTGCCGGACCCTTTCGAAATGCTCGTCGAGTTTCTTGGACTGCGCGGGATCGAGCTTCTGTTTCATCTCGGCGATGCCCGCATCCACCAGGGCCTTGACCTCGGGCTGGTGTTTCCGCCTCACCTTGAACATCTCGGCCAGCATGCGGCACGCCACGCCGTCCACGTGCTCGCGCTGGCTCGGGGTGAGGTCCAGTTCGCGCGTGAGCTTTTTGACCATCATCTCTCTTGCCGCCGGGGGGCCTCCCGCAAATACGCGCTCGAAGGTATGCCTGGCATGAATCCCGGACACAAAAAACCCGAGGAGAAATCCTGAACCGAATATTGCCAGAAGACACGCCCACAGCTTGAGTTTCTTCATTTTTCCCGCTCCCCCGGTCTATCTAAATTACGGCCAGAGAATCCGCCAGAATCAGGTCCGAGGTGTCCCCGGCCGCGGACTCGGCCAACTCGTACTGGACCGCTCCGGTCGGGTCGGTCCCCAGGAAATGGCCGAAAAAGAGCAGCGCAAGCAGCGACGTTGCCGCGGCAAACCTCCAGACGGTTTGAAACTCGAACATGGGGGCGACGTCCTGACGCGACGTCCGGCCGTTTGCCGTCCGCTCGACGCCGGAGCGCTCGGCCTGCCGGATCTCCCGCATGACCCCGGCCGCGAACGCATCGCCGGGGCCTCGGAGGTCCCGCTTCCGGTGAGCGGTCTTGAGCGCCTCCTCGATCCCGCGCACTTTTTTTTCACGATCTTTTTGCATTCTCAATCGCCTTTTTCGAGAAGCCCGGAAATTATCTTCCGCATCCGGGCCTTCGCCCGGTGGACGCGCACCTTCACCACCACGGAACTGCTGCCCAGAAGTTGCGCCGCCTCACAGATCGAGAGCCCGTCCAGAAAGACCAGGGTCAGGACCGTTCTGTCGGCGGCGCCGAGCCGGTCCAGGGCGTAATTCAAAACCTCGATCGCCTCGCGGCGGGAAACCGCGTCGTGGAAGGCGTCCAAAGACCGCGCCGATGAGACCGCGTCGAGCCAGTCCCGGCAGTTGTCGGTCATCTGGCTGAGCGGTATCTCGGGTCTTCTTTCCCTCTCGCGCCAGAAATCGCAGCACCGCCGCACCGCGATGCTTCCCAGCCATTGCCGGAACCCGCCTTTTCCCGAGTACGAGGAAAGGTTGCGGTAGGCGCTGACAAAGACCTCGTGGGCGATTTCCCCGGCCCTGTCCGGCGGAACGTGCCTGGCCGCGATACCGTGCACGAAGTAGCGGTACCGGGCCAGGATCAGTTCAAAGGCGTCGATCTCGCCACCCTTGATACGGGCGATGATCTCGGCGTCATCGGGTTCTTCCGCCTGCCGGTTGCCTTCGAGGACCATTTTCACCGGTCGGATTCTTCGCCTCGCGCTTTAAGAAGTCCCGGAAACAGCAGCCCACAGCGGGCCGCGGCAGGCTAGGAGGCATTGGCGTCGATCCACCTGTCCAGCCGATCAAAGCGTTCCTGGAAGCGCCGCTCGATCTTATCGCCGAATTTGGCCCTCCGGGCCACCAATTTTTCCTTCTGTTCCGGGCTGAGCACTTTCTGGATTTCATGGACTATCTGAGCGCGCCGCACGGCCATTTCCTCCTGCCAGTGGGAAACGTCGCGCGCCGCCTGCCGCACCGCCGGCTCATTGTACTCCGGGGCGCGAACGGCAGTGAACAGGTTTTTTCGCGCCGCCCTGAGATTGGCGACGCACTCTCTCGCTTCCGCGCGATGGTCCTTCAAAATGAGGGCGATGCTGTGCTTTTGCGCCTTGGAAAGATTGAGATCGGCCGCGAGTCCTTCGATGCCGTGGGACCCGCCTCCATGCCGACCGGCCCTTCTCTCGCCCGCAAACGACCCCGTCGCCGGTCCCAACACCAATGCCGCGGCAAGTACCAGGCCCATAGCCCACAGTGCCGCCGCCCTTCCTTTTTGTGCTGTCATCTTCTTGCTCCTTTTGTCGTCTTGTCGCCTTGTCGCCTTGGAATCCTGTTTTTTCTTACCCCATTGCGGCACGGTCTCCCGGCGCTGTTGCCCAAATGCAAAAGTTGCGACAGGTGTGGCCAAAACAGGGCGGAGGTCTCCCCTCCCTTGGCGGGAGGGGCTGGGGGAGGGGGTCGTAAGTACTCGAAAATTCAACACCCTCCCCTAACCCCTCCCATCGCAGGGAGGGGGACTCACGTCCGGCTCAATATTCGCGCAACTTGAATATTTCTTTGGGCAACAGCCCCAGGAGACCGCGCCATAACCTGCACGACACCGCGCCATAACCTGGGGCAAACCGCTTTGCGGCGTGCGCGGACCGCGCACCCCACATTTTTCCGTCTCACCTTCTAAGTCGCGGGACGCGCGGGAAAGGTTACAGACGCGGGCGGGGGCTTTTCAAAATCGTTGGTGGAAGAATTTACAAAGGGGGGTCAGCACGTCTTTTCGACAGCGGATCGCAGTTCTTCGAAAAGGCGCACCAGATCGTTCATCCGGTAGTGCGCGTTGATGCCGCTGGGGTTCGGCAGGACCCACACGCGCGGGCCGCCCGGAGTTTCTTCCCGCGCTCCGATCGAGGCTTTGGGGCGGCCGAAAGCGGTCCGGTAGGCCCCGACGCCCAGGACGGCAAGAAAGCGGGGCTTGAGTTCCCGGAGTTTTCCTCGTAGCAGGATGCCGCCCGCGACGAGTTCTTCGGCCGAAAGCTCGCCGGCGGTCGCCGTTGCGCGGTTTACGAGATTGGTTATGCCGTAGCCGTAGCCGGGGAGTTCCTCTTCTTCGAAAGGGGAAAGCAGGCGGGGAGTGAACCCCGACAGGTGCAGCGCGGGCCAGAAACGGTTTCCGGGCCTAGCGAAATGATGGCCGACCGCCGCCGTGTAGAGCCCGGGATTGATTCCGCAGAACAGCACCCGGAGGTTCGGGGCGATCACGTCGGGGACCGATTTGTCACGGGCCGCCCGTATCTGTTCTTTGGTCGGCTTGAATGGAATAGCGCTCATTTATGGTCGAATCCAAGTGGGGCGGGCTTTCCGTGCTGTTGCCCAAGTCAATTGCGGTAAAACCGTGATGCACTCATGGTTAAGCCCGGGACCCAAGGACCGTCATTCCCGCAGGGTTTTTGGGCGGGAATCCAGTGTCTTTCCAGATGGTTGTAAAAACAATGGCGCTGGATTCCCGCCCAAAAACACTCAAACAGGGAATGACGGTTTTAGAGTTTGCCGTCCGGACCTAAAGTATAACAATTCGTCGTACTTTGACTTGGGCAACAGCCCCTTCCGGCCCGCCATCGAACGTCGGCATCAGTTGGTCATGCTCTGCACCGGGGCGGGGATGCGGCCGCCGAGGCGGATGAAATCCGCGGAGCCGTTTTCGCCGTGGGCGGCAATGATGGTCGCCTCGCCCAGGAGGCCGCCGAAGAAGGCCTTGTCCCCCGCTTTTTTCCCGGGCACGGGGATGAGCCGGGCGGCGGTCGTCTTCCTGTTTATCACCCCTATCGCCATCTCGTCCGCGATTATCGCCGCGAGGGTCTCGGCCGAGGTGTCCCCGGCGAGCGCCACCATGTCGAGTCCGACCGAGCAGACGCTGGTCATGGCTTCGAGCTTTTCGAGGGTCAAAAATCCCCTCCGGGCGGATTCGGCGATATTTAGATCTTCGCTCACGGGAATGAATGCGCCGCTCAGGCCGCCCACGTAAGAGCTGGCAAAGGCCCCGCCTTTTTTTACCGCGTCGTTTAGCATCGCGAGCGCGGCGGTGGTCCCCGGCACGCCGATATGGCTCAGCCCGAGGCTTTGGAAGATTTCCCCCACGGAATCCCCCACGTTGGGGGTCGGGGCAAGCGAGAGGTCAACCACCCCGAAGGTGACGCCGAGCTCGCGCGCAACCCGCCTGCCGATCAGCTCGCCCACCTTGGTGACCTTGAACGCCGTGCGCTTGATGATCTCGGAGATTTCCCCGAGGTCGAGTTTGGGGTTGGCGGCACGGGCGCGGTCGACGGCTTTTTTTACGACGCCGGGTCCGGACACGCCCACGTTTATCACCGAATCGGGCTCGCCCACCCCGAGGTAGGCCCCGGCCATGAACGGAATGTCTTCCGGGATGTTTGCAAAGACGCACAGCTTGGCGCAGCCCACGCCGTCGCGATCCCGCGTGAGCTCGGCCGCCCTCTTGATCGTTTTCCCCATGAGGTAGACAGCGTCCATGTTGATGCCGGCGCGGGTGGTGGCGACGTTTACCGACGAGCATACGCGCCCGGTCGACGCCAGGGCCCCGGGAATGGCCTCGATAAGGGCGCGGTCGCCGGCGGTAAAACCTTTCTCGACGAGCGCGCTGAAGCCGCCGATGAAATCGACCCCGACTTCCCTTGCGGCCTCATCCATCGCCACGGCCGCCTCGACCATCTGCCCGGCGTCGAGCGCGCAGGCCGCGACCGCGATGGGGCTGACCGCTATCCGCTTGTTTACGATCGGGATTCCGTACCGGATCGCCATCTGGTCGCACACCTTGACCAGGTCGCAGGCAATGCGGCAGACCTTCGCGCGAAGATTTGCCGTAAAGCGGCGAAGGTCCTCGCTTGCGCAGTCAAAGAGGCTGATCCCGAGTGTTACGGTCCTGACGTCGAGATGCTCGTTCTTGAGCATTTCAAGTGTGGAAAGAACTTCTCTATCGCTTAGCATGGGTTGTCCCGGGGTGTGGTGGATTAGTGAGTTGAACGTAATGGTTCACCGCGGAGGCGCGGAGGCGCAGAGAAAGCGCAGGGGACGGAGGATAGAGGGCGGATTGGGGAAAAGATCGCTATCCTCTGTTGTCCATCCTCATGCTTCAGTTCTCTGCGTTTTCTCAGCGTCTCCGCGCCTCTGCGGTGAACGGCCGCTGCTAAACCCGGTGGATGGCCTCGAAAATGTCCCTGTGCTGGAGGCTGATGTCGAGGCCCAGCTCGCGGCCGCGTTCGTAGAGGGCCTCGCGGAAAAGGTTCTGGTCGAGCGCGGCGGGGATGTCCACCTCGTAGATCATGGTGTTTGCGCGCGGATCGACCCCGCCCCGGAAGACGGCCTTGAGATTCGAGATGTTGATGCCGAAGCGGGCCAGGAGCTCGGTTACGCCCGCAACCAGCCCCAGGCGGTCAGGACCGAGCGTGGTGATCACGAACGGCTCGCTTGGTGGGGCTTCCCAGACGCCCGCGGGGTCCATTTTGCGAAGGAGCACATCGAGCCCCATCGGGTCGAGCCTTTCGCGGAGGCGTTCGAGCAGGTCCGGGGCATCGAGCGCGTCGGGTATCGAGGCGATGAAAACGCCCGCAAACTCGGTTTGCAAAATGGTCTGGCTCACGTCCTCGATGTTGCACCCGGTCCTGAAGAGCACATCGGAGACCGCGGCTATGATGCCGGGGCGGTCATGCCCGAGGACGGAGACGATTATCTTTTTCATGCGGCTCCTTCATCATCCGGGGCGCACGCGGCCAGTTCCCGCAGGAGGCGCAACGACTCCTGGGCCTCATCGGGGTCGAGTTTGTTGAGGGCGAACCCGGCGTGAACGATCACGTAGTCGCCCAGCTCGGCCCCGTCGGGCAGCAGCATGAGGGATGCCTTCCTCAGCGCTTCACCAATGCGAACCGTCGCCACATCATCCTGGATTTCGACTATTTCCCCTGGAATGGCCAGACACATTGCTATCTTTCCTCTCGTATACGCCCCTTGAGGCAGGGCGCGACAATTGACGGGCTGCCGCCGCAACTGCGGTTCCCTTCCCGTGCGCGGAATCATACCAGGCACGTGGGGGATGGTCAGCCCTTACCCATCCGGCAGTCGGGATGTTTTCAAAAACTCCTTATTCCGGCAAAAGCCCCTCGTTCACACCACCCGCTTGTTGGGCAGGGGCTGTTCCCTTTTTTGCCAGGACCCCCCGGCTTTGTCGACCTCATCCAAGACGGCCGCCACTATATCCTCCATCCGGGCGCGGACGGGGTCCGTCAGACCGGTGCTCCACGAGGTCCAGTCACCCGGTTCCACTCCGAGCACCACCGTTTCGGGGCGGTTCCCGAGCTCTTCGGCGTAGATCAGGGTCTCGACGATGTTGAGCTCATGCAGCGAGCTCTTGTACGGGATCTTCTTGGGCAGGTCGTCGCCGCGGATCCTGTAGATGGTCCCCGGGGCGCCCTCCGCCCGCACGATATCCACCAAAATAACGGAGTTGGCCCGTGTTATGCGGTCGAGCAGCATCAGGCCCAGGGTCCCGCCGTCGCAGAGTTCGACGTTTTCCGAAAAAATGTATTCGTCCTCGAGCTTCTCGATTACCCGGACCCCGGCGCCTTCATCGCCCAGCAAGATGTTTCCGACCCCCAGGACCAGTATGCGCTTCTCGGACATTCCCTCCACCTTTCCGTTGGCAGATGTTGGATGTTGAATATTAGATGTTGGATGAAGCCGTAGGTTGGGTTAAGCGGTAGCGAAACCCAACAAGCACGCCGAGTCCGTAAAAATGTTGGGTTTCGCTACCGCTTAACCCAACCTACATCCAACCCGCACAAAAAAGGGAACCCGGTCCGCAAGAGACCGGATTCCCTGAATGTATCCAAAAATTTTCCGTTAGACCACTTTAAATTTGTACACTTCGTTGGTCTTCGGATCGATCACATGCACGCCGCAGGCGATGCAGGGGTCGAAGGAGTGGACTGTGCGAAGGATTTCGACGGGGCGTTTGGGATCGGCGACAGGCGTGCCGACGAGCGCCTCCTCGAGGGGGCCCATCTTGTCGTTCGCGCAGCGCGGGCCGATGTTCCAGGTCGAGGGGACCACCATCTGGTAGTTGGCGATCTTCTGGTCCTTGATGCTGATCCAGTGGCCGAGCGCCCCGCGGGGGACGTCGTTGAGGCCGGCGCCCATTCCCTCGGCGGGCATGGTGGGATCGGTGCACACATCAGTGTCGCCCTTCTTGATGTTTTCAATCAACTGGCCCATCATCCCTTCCATGGCCTCACCGATGATCTTGGTTTCGATGGCCCTCGCGGCCACTCTGCCCAAGGTCGAGAAAAGGGCGTCGGGGGGGATCGCCAGCTTCTTCAATACGGCGTCCACATTCTGCTTTACGGCGGGCACTCCCTTCCCGTACGCCACCAGTACGCGCGCAAGCGGCCCGACTTCCATCGGTTCGTCCTTGTAGCGCGGGGCTTTCATCCAGCTATAGCGGGCTTCCGTGCTGTACTTGTCGTATGCCGGCTTGGTCTCGCCCTTGGCGGGGTTGAGGCCCTTGGGATCGCCTTCGTACCAGCTATGCTTGATCTGTTCGGTGATGAGGGCGGTATCGACCGGGGCGACCTTACCCAGAGCGCGGTTAAAAATCGCGCCGCGCGGGAGCAGGAAGCTGTCGGGTTCCTTGGCGGTCGCGGGAAAGTCGCCGTAGGCGAGGAAGTTCTTCGTCCCGCCGATCTTGCCCCAGTTCTTATAGAAACCGGCGACCGCCACAACGTCGGGGACATAGACGTTGTTGACGAAATCCATGGTTTCCTTCCACAGGTATTTGAACTCGGCGATCCGGGCCGCGTTGAGGTCGGTCGCGCAGGTGACGCCGCCCACGACCAGACTCTGCGGATGGGGGTTCTTGCCGCCGAAAATGGCCATCATCTTGGCGGTCCGGGCCTGCTGCCTCAAGGCGGCCAGATAGTGCGCGACGGCGATCAGGTTCACCTCGGGCGGGAGCTTGTAGGCGGGATGGCCCCAGTAGCCGTTGGCGAAGATGCCGAGCTGTCCGGAATCGACGAATTTCTTTACCCGAGCCTGGACGCCTTTGAGATCGTTTACACCCGAGGCGGGAGCGCCGGGGGCGACGGCGACCGCAAGGTCCGCCGCCTTTTTCGGGTCGGCCTTGAGGGCGCTCACAATGTCCACCCAGTCGAGCGCGTGCAGATGATAGAAATGGACGATGTGATCGTGCAGGTACTGGGCGCCGTGGAGCAGGTTGCGGATGATGCGGGCGTTATCGGGGATGGCTACCCCCACCGCCTGGTCAACCGCCCGGATGGACGCCAGTCCGTGGATGTATGTGCACACGCCGCAGGCGCGCTGCGTAAACAGGTAGGCGTCACGGGGGTCCCTGCCCTGGAGCATGATCTCGATTCCGCGAAAAAGAGTCGAACTGCTCCACGCATTGGTTACTTTTCCGTTCGCCACTTCCACTTCTATCTTGAGATGACCCTCGATCCTGGTGATCGGGTCTATTACCACTCGTGCCATAACTGCTTCTCCTTATATGAAAACATCCGACCGATTAAAGGCTTCCCTCTTGCGCAAAACCGCGGCAGCCATCAGGAAGACTTGTAGAAGGGCGTGAACTTGTCCCAGAAATTAGGCTCGCTGCACCCGATGCACGGATGCCCCGCCTGAACGGGCCAGCTCGCGCCGTCGTTGAACTTGACGGCGGGGCAGTTGTTGTAGGTTTCCGGGCCCTTGCATCCGACCTGGTAGAGGCAGAAACCCTTCTTGGCCTCGGCGGAACCGAACGAGGTCACGAACTCGCCGTTTTCAAAGTGCGAGCGCCTCGGGCACTGGTCGTGGATGGTCTTGCCGAAGGCGAAAAGGGGACGCCCCTTGTCGTCGAGATCGGGGAGTTTTCCGAAGAGCAGGTAATTCACGATCGTTCCCACCAGGTTGATCGGGTTGGGAGGACAGCCGGGGATATTCAGGGTCTTTACGCCAAGGGCTTCGCTCACGCTCTTTGCGCCGGTCGGGTTCGGGGCGGCCGCCGGAAGCCCGCCGTAAGAGGCGCAGGTCCCGATGCAGATGGTCGCCAGGGCGTTGGGGACCACTTCCTTGGCCAGCGCCAGCATCGTCTTGCCTCCGACCGTGCCGTACATTCCGTCCTTGGCGGTTGGAATGGCGCCGTCGACGATGCAGATGTATTTGCCCTTGTTCTTGGTGATGGTGTCGTGGAGCGATTTTTCGGCGGCTTCGCCCGATGCGGCCATGATCGTTTCGTGGTAGTCGAGCGAGATGGTTTCCAGCACCAGCTCGTCGATCCAGGGATACATGGTGCGAAGGGCGCTCTCGGCGCAGCCGGTGCATTCGGCAAGGGCAATCCATACGACGGGAGGACGGGGAGCGTTGGCCAGCGCGTGGGCCACCTTGGAGATATATGAGGATGAAAGTCCCATTGTTGCCGTGAGAAAAGTACAGTACTTCATGAAATCTCTTCGTGAGATTCCCTTCCTTTCCAACCTTTCTTCCAGACCTTTTCCTTGACTCATGTGTTCCTCCTAGCCGTCGGCATTTGCGAAACTTACGTGGGAAGGACAACGCTGCAAAAATTTAAAAAACTATTAGATGAAGTGGAAAGAGAATGCAATATAATTATTATGCATATAGTGCAAATCCGGCACAAAGTGCGCGATTAGTTTGTAGCACATTTCACAATGCGGACGCGAGGCGTGTCAGGGCTTTTCGTTGCCGTCGCTCATCGTCAAGTTCGTCTACCGGCGCTATCTATACCTTTTGCGTAGTATAACGATCTATGCGCGGGCATTGGCGCATCAGTCCGGCGGTCAAATGAAAATGGCACAACGATCCGGACCAAATATTTACTTGTGCGCACTTTCACTTATATCCGGTGGAAAAGTGGGCATTTACCATGGACTTTCCGGTCGAATGGGATCGCTTATTTCCTCGTCCGTCCGTCCTTTTCCTGCTCCGGACTCCGCCGCGCGACGCACCGCAACACCCCCGCGCGCATCCAGGGCCGGCTCGCCCGCATTCGAACCCGCCTCCTTTTTCCCGGTCTGTCGTTTCCACCCGTATTTGCAGATTTGGTCCCGGTTGCTGACAGACCGGCGGCATTAAGCGGCAATTTCGGTACGCATATCGCCGATTTCCTTTTGTATATACATACGTACGGCGGCATCCTAGCAGTTTTGGTGAATTATCCGGCTGGAACAGGCATACAGTGCACCTTCATTAGGGACACTAGGTGAATAATGTTAAGAAAAAGCATTTATAATAGATGTTTTACTGGACTTGTAGGCTTTGTGCCTTATTTGGCATACTCGCGGGAATACAGGATCGGTGTTCTTTCCAGCGGGTGAGGAGATCATTCGCCGGCAGGCTGGAGATCATTGCCCGCCGTTGGCGCTCATTTTCACAGATACCGTTGCGAATCGTTACCCGAATTTCATCTTCGTGCGCTTCGTGTTCTTCGTGGCTGAGTATTTCAGCTTTTACCATGAAGGGCACGAAGGACACGAAGGGCACGAAGCGCACCAAGAGCACCAAGGACGCGGAGGGGTCATTGGTCCTCTGGTTCAGGCGCCGTAAATATGTAATCGATTCATGAGAAGTTGTGCTTAGCCGGGCGTGTCAGCCGTGCAAGGCTGGGGTCGACCCCCGAAGGGAAAAACCCGCAAACCCTCATGCCATGCCGTTGCCCTGCCGGTGATCGGCGTTTCTGCGCCCGAACTCTTCCACCGCCCGGATGAAGTCAGCCCGGTCGAGGTCTTTCCTGTCCTCGAGCAGGGCGTTTAGCACCGCCTCCCGCACAACGAGCCGGATGTCCGAGCCCGTAAAGCCCTCGGTCAGTTCGGCGAGTTCAACCAGGTCAACCTGGATGTCCACCTTGTGGAGGACTTTTTCCAGGATCTTTCGCCGCATTTCGGTATCCGGCGCGGCAAAGCTCATCACCTTGTCAAATCGCCTCCAGGCGGCGTGGTCGAGGAGCTGCGGGTAGTTGGTGGCGGCGATGAGCAGCACGCCGTCTTCGATAAGGCTGATGTCGTCGATGGCCTTGAGCAGGGTGTTCACGGCCCGCTTGAGCGCCCCGTGGTCGTCGGAGGCCCGCGACTTGGCGACGAAATCGAACTCGTCTATGAAGAGGATGCAGGGGTTGAGCTTCTTTGCGAGAATGAAAACATTGTCGATATTCTTCGAGGTCTCCCCGAGGAAGGCGCTGATGATCGCGGATAACCTCACTTCGACCAGCGGGAGCCCGAACCACCGGGAAAGCGCCCTGGCCGACGTGGTTTTGCCCGTGCCGGGAGGTCCGACAAAAAGTATCTTTCCGATTTCGCGAAGGCCGATTTCCCTGAGATAGTCCCTGTATTCGAGGGCTTTTCCGGCCTTGGCTATCTCATCCGTCTGCTCCTGGGTCAGCACCATGTCGTCGAGGCGGTTTTTGACCTCGTCGGGGACCTTGATGGTTACGAGCTTGAGCAGGTCTTCCGACTCTTCCCCGTAGAGCTTTTCGATCCGCGCGTGGAGGCCCTTGGAGCGGGCCAGGATAGACTGGTTCACCACCCGCGCCTCGGGATAGCTCACATCCGGGTCGAACTTCTGGTAGTAATGGGCGAGGACGGGGTTTGTCCGTATCGACTCGAAAGTGTCCTGGCTGGCAAACCAGCTCGCCCCGGCGTCGAAATCGGAAAGTTTTATCCGCGCGCTCGACTCGTCGCATTCGAGAAAGGGAAGGCCGTTGACGATCTCCTTGACGTTGTCGAGGCCGCAGATCTTGAGGACGTCTCTTTCGGTGACGAGGACCGGCCGCTTGACGCTATCCGTGTCGGGGTCGAGGTAGCACTGTCTGATGTCGGGCGGCAGGTCGGCCTCCGCCAGTTTCGGAACGCGGTTAAAGATATCGACGGTGAGGAGCAGTTCAACGAGTTCGATGGAAGCGGGCTTATCCATGTACATCTTCGATCTCCGGATGAGGGTGAGAAGTTGGAATGGCGCGAAAAAACAAAAGAAACTCTATTCTGAAAGCGGGGTTCTGTCAAGGATCGGGACGCTCTCAGGATCGGGACGCACTCGCGCGGCGCTTGTCGGCGCCCGAGGGGGAGGATTTTCTGTTCCGCATCCCGGGGCCGTGTCTCATGCCGTTTTTCCCGGAATGGATTTGACCCGGGCCGGCGCGGTTGTTGGCTATTTCTCAGCCGATTCGGCCCCGATTGTCTCGCCTCGGGCATCGGGTCCCAGGTCGGGCGGCAGGCAATAGGCGACGAGGAGCAGCCCGGTGGATATAACAATGGTAATCCAGCCCACCGTGAACGCGAGTGATCTTCCGTGCCACAACCCTTCGAACCAGCGCCACAACCGGTCCGCCAGCACATTCATCTTTCCGCCGTAGAGTTCGAGGGCGTGTACATATCTCTTGGAGTTGTGAAAATCGTAAACCATGGCGCTGCCCGAAGGGGGCTCGGCTGTCAGGTAAATAGCAATCGCACTGCCCATACCCACGAGCAGAATAACGGCGGCAACGAGGTAAAGGCGTGTCTGCCGATTTGTGGCTTTCCAGTTCATGTTGCGCGCGTTTTCCCTTCATCCTCGTCGAGCCCGGATGCGGATTCAACCCAAATACATTCCAGACGGTCAGCCCTTGGCGTTCCGGCAGTCCGGGCGGGGATCAACCCCGCCCCTACGGTATTCAACGCAACCTGACGCGATCGTTCAACCGTAGGGGCGGGGTTGATC
>JBAQYM010000254.1:0-2748 GCA_049300095.1 Syntrophobacteraceae bacterium | reverse complement strand
TGGCCGGCAGGCTGGAAAGCCTGCCCCACGTCCCCGGCGGCCTTAAGCGAACGGTATCGGGCCTGATGCAACCCGGTATGGCGCAACCGGGAATAATTCAATTCGGTACTTGGTGTTACGATGCTATCGGTTCTGCACCTCTTCGACTATAAGCCCTCCGACAGCCCCCGCGGCGGCCCCCGCGGCGGCCCCCACGATGAGGGGCGCCCCGAAGATTGCGGCCGCTCCCACTCCGGCGGCAGTGCCGAACGCCCCGCCGCTCAAGACCCTCTGCTCCCGCGAGCTCATGCCGGCGCACCCCGAGACGCAGCCGATCAAAATCACTGCAATCAGCACCCGTAATGCCTTCATTTTGAATACCCCCTCCTCTGAAAATCTCCAGTATCCAATAATCGGCGCGGATTTATGCCGTTGAAGCCATCATTTCGCTCCTCCTGCCCCGCCGGATCGGAATGGTCGCTATGATCCGCACAAGGTCGCTCAGGTGAAACGGCTTTTCCACGTACCCGCTGACGCCCAGTCTCAAGGCTTCGCGTTTTACCCGCGAATCCGGGCACCCGGTCATCAAGACAAAGGGCAACTCCGGATACCTGGCCGAGACGTGGCGGAAAAGATCGAGCCCCGTTTCGCCCGGCATGTTAAGGTCCGAGATGATTGCATCGTATCTGAATTCCTTAAGGCGGCGGCGGGCCAGCGCCGCGCTGTTGGCAATATCGAAATCGAAGCCGTACGCATCGAGATATTCGCTTATAAGGAACAAAAGGTCTTCATCGTCATCAACCACCAAAACCCTTGCCATAGCGGTCCATCCTTTCCCGGCGAGCGCCGCGCGTCTCCGGATTCTAAGGTTGAAAAGGAGACGGCAACCTGCTCCATCCTTCTATTAGTACGTACAGTAGATAAATGGATATGGACAGATAGATCAAAGGATCAATAACGGCTTTGTTCACTAACATGCCTCCTCCGATAACAAGTTGGCATTTGTATAGAGATTCTGTCGGTCCCGTCCATCGAGTTCCTATACCCGACCATTGATCTCCACTCTTGGCGCTGAAGGATTGCAACCGGCATGCCAATCCGCACACGCAGTTCCAGAGCCGATTTGCGGGCATGAATGAGATAAAGTGTAGGTATTTGCCTACATTGGTGTATGGAGTTGAAGCCATACCGGCCGCGGCGGGAGTTGGGTGGCGGTGAACGAACGGCCGCGTGGCGGGGAATAACCTCTTGTCTCGATGGAGCGGCGCTCAGCTTTTGAAATCGGCGGGATTGAGATTGTACTTATGCAAAAGTTTATAGAATTCGGCGCGATACCGGCCCGCAAGGGAGGCGGCGCGGGAGACGTTTCCCCGGGTTTCGGTCAGAAGCTGGGTGAGGTAGGCCCGTTCATGCTCCCTTCGGGTTTCATCGAGGGGCAGGAGCTTGGGTTTTTGGGGCGTTTCGTCGGCGCCGAGGAACAGGTTGTCGGGGGTGACCACCGAAGCGGTTGAAAGCGCCACCGCGCGCTCGACCACGTTGGCGAGTTCGCGCACGTTTCCCGGCCACTTGTGGAGCATGAGGCGCTGCATGACCTCGGGCGAGAAGCCCTGGACGGCCTTGTTCATCTCGCGGTTGAAGTGTGCGAGGAAGTGCTTTGCCAGGAGCGGCACGTCCTCGATACGCTCCCTCAGCGGAGGCAGGAAGATGGGGATCACGTGGATGCGGTAGTAGAGGTCCTCCCGGAACCTTTCCTCGCGGATGGCTTTCATCAGGTCTTTGTTGGTTGCGGCCAGGAGGCGGATGTCCACCCTTATGGGCTGCAGTCCGCCCACGGCGTAGAATTCGCGGTCCTGGAAGACCCGGAGGAGCTTCACCTGAAGGGTCGGCGAGAGCTCGGCGATCTCATCCATGAAAAGGGTCCCGCCGTCGGCTTGCTGGAGCAGCCCCTTCTTGGGCTGGTCCGCCCCCGTGAAGGCGCCCCTGACGTGTCCGAAGAGTTCGTTTTCCAGGAGCCCTTCGGGGATCGCCCCGCAGTTGATCGCGACAAAGGGCCCTTTCGAGCGGGGGCTGCTCAGGTGAATCGCCTTGGCCATCAGCTCCTTGCCCGTGCCGCTCTCGCCGTAGAGGCAGACGGTCGAGTCGGTTGCCGCGATCTGGGCGACCTGGTTCAGGATGGACTGCATCTTTTCGCTCGATGCGATGATGCTGTCGAAGTGATAGCGCTCGCGCACCATGTGGCGCAGCCGGTCCACTTCCACCTTGAGCCTGCCGACTTCGAGCGCTTTTTCGAGCCGGTAGAGCAGATCTTTTGCCTCGAAAGGTTTGGTCAGAAAGTCGTAGGCCCCTTTCTTGGTGGCCTCGACGGCGCGTTCGATGGTCCCGTAGGCTGTCAGGATTATTACCGGAAGGTAGGGCTGGATTTTGAGCAGCTTTTCCATCAGGGCGATGCCGTCGATGTCGTCCATCTTGAGATCGAGCACGGCGGCGCTGAAGATTGTTTCGTGCGCGCCCGCCAGGGCTTCTTCCCCCCCCGTCGCGAGAGTCACATCGTAGCGGGCCGCTTCGAGCCGGGCCTTCATGAGGGTCAGCAGACCCGGATCGTCGTCAACCACAAGGATTTTCTTTCCAGCCATAAACACCCTTCAGCGCAGCGTCAACCAGGTTCTAATGGATATCGTCGGTAATTGGCGGTTTGGCTGGAAGCCAATACGGTTCACTTAAAGCGCCTCCGGCAGCGAGGGACGTGGGGCAGGCTGGAAAGCCTGCCCC
>JBAQYM010000253.1:0-15192 GCA_049300095.1 Syntrophobacteraceae bacterium | reverse complement strand
TGTTAACGCTGTTGGAAGGACTGTAGGATGGGTGGAGCGGAGCGCAACCCATCGTACTGACGACCCCCTCCCCCAGCCCCTCCCGCCAAGGGAGGGGAGACATCCGCCCTGTTTTGGCCACACCTGTCGCAACTTTTGCGTTTGGGCAACAGCCCCGGGAGACCGCGCCGTAACCGGGGGGGGCTTTTTCTCCTCACTCTTCACGGCTCTCTGTTCACCGCTCACTCACATTTTCACTAGCCGCGGCGCTTCCGGTTCCGCATCCCTGCCCGCCAGTATTTCGAGCCACCTCGAAATGCCGCGGTCGAGGATCTCTTCGGCGCGCCGCACGTCGATCCGGTATTTTTCCGGGATGAAGGCGACCGACGTGCTGTGGATGCCGTCTTTTTCCTCCAGGAAAGGACACTCGGCAAGGAGCGCGTCGCTCAGCCTCGCAAGGTACAGGTGGGCCGCGGCAAGCATGGTGCGGCAGTCCCGGATCCGCACGTTCTCGGCGGTACAGCAGCTCGCGAAGAAGCGGATGCCGGCAAACGAATCGTCTCGCGTGAAATCCTCCGGCCGGACCCCCTCTTTTCTGAGAAAGGCGAGTGGGGCAATCACCGACATCTTCAGGGGCGGCATGGCGGGCCCCGTGTATGCCCGTTTGAACTCGTTGATCACGTCGAGCAGCCGTCGGCTCGAAGGGTCGAACTCGACGATTTGCGCCGTCTCTCCCGGATCGGGCAGCCGCGCGGTGATCTCCTCCCTGATGTCGCTCCTGACCAGGACGGCGCACCCGTAATCCTCTTCGCAAAAGCCCGGTTGCATGACCCCGGAATCCGCCTCCTCGGGATTGTCCAGGTAGATCAGCCGGAGCCTCCTCGACGGGGCCTCCTCGTCTTCGGCCAGCTCTTCGGCTGCCCGTCTCGCGTGCTCCTCGAACGCGGCGTCGAGCGAGTCGATTTCATCCTGTTCGATAAACGCCACGTCCGCGGCCTGAACGATGTCGTCGACGGCGACCACCTGGAGCACGTGCCGGGTATAGTCAAAGGGTTCGTGCTTGCCCTTCCACTCCCGGTAGGTAAGGATCTGGAGTTCTTTTTTGAGGGCGTCGGGGAGCCTGTCGATCCCATCGCCCCCGTAGAGGTTTTCCCTCGGGATGATGAGGGTCTTGCTCCCGGCGGCGTAAGCGGTTTCCAGTTTTACCGCGATCCCGCCCACACCCGTGACCCGCCCCTGGGTGTCCACTTCACCCGTCATCGCCACGTCACGGCGGACCTTTTGGTCCTTGAACAGCGAAGCGAGCGCCAGCGCTATGGCGCCGCCCGACGAGGGGCCGTCCTTTTTCGTCGAGCCTCCCATGAAGTGCATGTGCACGGGGATGGTCATGGACACGGCGTCCAGGCCCAGTTCTTTTGACAGGTGCAGGATGGCCGTCGAGGCCACTTTCCGGCTCTCGTCCATGACCCGTTCGATATTTCCGGTCGTGTGCACCATGCTCATGTAGCTTCGCGGGCCTTCCCGCCTGTCGCCGCCCGGTTTCATGGGGGTGACCTGGACGGGTATGAGGGACCCGATGCCCATTTCCATGTTCACGCCGAGCCCCATCATCTCGCCCACACGGTCGTCATCGTTGATCAGGCGGGGTTTGGCGGGCTCGTCGAGATACTTCTGTATCCTGCCCAGGGTGAGCGTTACGGACCGCTTCCCCTCGCCCATTATCTCCTTGCGCTGCACGCGAAGATAGAGCGTGCGGATGATGCGCTCGAGGTCGCGCACGCCCGCCTCGAATGTATAATTCGTTATGAGGTGGCGCAGGAGGTCGCTTTCCTCCTCGGGGTCGAAGAATATCTCGTCCTGCCCGATCATATGGCGCTCGCGTATGCGCTGGAGCAGAAAGTCCCGTGCTATGGCGATTTTTTCCTCGACGCTGTACCGGTCCAGGAAGATCACCTCGCAGCGGTTGACGATCGCCGAGGGGACCGTATCAATGGTGTTTGCCGTCAGCACGAAGTGACAGTTCGAGAGGTCGATGTCCACCGTCGTCTGGGTGTACTTGTCGTGGAAGAGGTGGTTTTGCTCGGGATCGAGGATTTCGAGCAGGGTGGCGATGGCGATTTTTTCCGTCTTGTCCGCCTCATCCATTATGAACATGCCGTTCATGACGCCCATCTTGACGAGCCCCTGGACGATGGGACCGGGCTTGGACCCCTCGTAGGTAAAGCCGTAGCCGCGGATGTCGGCTTCGTCCTTCATCCCGCCCAGCGATAGCTTGTGATAGGGGACCCCGAGGTTGCGGGCGATCGAGATGGCCATGGACGTTTTCCCCACTCCGGGGGGACCCACGAAGAGCAGGGCGCTCCCCGTCTTGTGCCAGAATTTTTTCTCCGATTCCCTGAAATGCTGATACCGCCAGATCAGGTTGGCGAAAAAGTCGCAGATGATCTCCTTGGGTTTTTTCAGGCCGTAATGGGACCGGTTCAGCCCGTCTTCGAACTCGCCGGGCGAGACCCATATGCGCTTTATTTTCCCCCAGGGAATCGCCAGCAGGGTCTCTATCAGTTCCGTGTACTTCGCCCCGCTCTGCCCGGCCGCGTTCATCTTGTTCTTTTCGATAAGCTCGACCACCGGGCGTGGAATGTCGGGATTGGCCCTGGCTTCATCGATTCGCTCCTTCAGGGTCTTCGCCTGCGGGGGGACCGGTTCCGGCCTGGACTGCGGATACACGGCGGACGGCTCCTTGCGTGCAAACTCATCTGGTTCCACAAACCCCTCCAAATTCTTGCTGAATATCTCGAAAAGCCGCACTATACTCTTTACCCCGGCACACTCCTCGGGTATGTCGGGTTCGTTGAAAAGAAACCCCGGTTATGGTCCTGTCGGTCGGAGGGGGGAGACTGTTCAACACCTTGTGGTCGAGCAAAACAGGCAACATCGCCACCGCACCTCCAACGGCGCGCAACCGGACAGATCCTCCCGAAGCGGACGCGGAATTCGCCTCAGAACAATATAGGCACAGCACGGGCCGTAATCCAGTGAACGGAAGACGGAGGACGGAATGACGTTGTGAAGCCCTTAGTCCGTCTTCGCGTGAAAAATATTGGAGGTGCTCGGTTGCCGGATGAACCATTTTGGAAGGGTTTTTGCTACAGGTAGGTTTTCCGGGGGCCCGATTCTCGGCCGTGGCCTCATTGAAAAGGCGCCTGAAGGAATTATACTTATTCTATGTTGCCGCGAAGGGCGCGACGGGGGCATTGGCTCGGCGAGTTGGCCGCCGTGAATATGTAATCCGGTTTATGGTAAGATGTACTCAGGTTTAGGGAAGGAATACCCGATGCAGGAAGAACCTCCAAAATTTCCCGACCAGGAAGCGCTCGAAAAAGAGTTGAGCGATTACCTTTCAAAAAAATACGGGTACCGGATCAAGGTGATCTCGCCCATGATGGCCACGGGTCCGCAAAAGGGACCCGAGGAAGGCCGGGCGCAATCCGGCGGCATCGAAAACATCCGGTTCGATCTCAAACCCGAGGAGCTCGAAGCCTACCTGAACCAGTACGTGATTCGGCAGGACGAATCCAAGGCCGTGCTGGCCACGAAGATCTGCACCCACTACAACCGCATAAAATACCTCCAGCGCCGGGCGCGGTACGGCGGCGAACCGATGGTCGGAAGGATCAAGAACAACATCCTCCTGGTCGGCCCGACGGGAGTCGGCAAGACCTACCTGGTGAAGCTCATCGCGCAGAAGCTCGGCGTGCCCTTCGTGAAGGGGGACGCCACCAAGTTCAGCGAAACGGGGTACGTGGGGGGTGATGTCGAGGACCTCGTGCGCGAGCTGGTCATCCAGGCCGACGACGACATCGAGCTGGCCGAGCACGGGATCATCTACATCGACGAGATAGACAAGATAGCCTCCGCGCAGAACCTCATCGGTCCGGACGTGTCCCGCACCGGGGTCCAGCGCGCCCTGCTCAAGCCCATGGAAGAAACGGAAGTGGACCTCAAGGTCGCCCACGACCCGGTCTCCCAGATCCAGGCAATCGAGCAGTACCGCAAGACCGGCAAGCGCGAGAAGCGCACCGTGAACACGAAAAACATCCTCTTCATCATGAGCGGGGCATTCAACGGCCTTGCCGAGATCGTGAAAAAGAGGCTCCAGACGCAGGAGATCGGCTTCGGCGCGCAGATTCACAGCCGCGAGAACGACTTCAGGTTCCTGCGGCACGTAAAGGCCGAGGACCTGATAAGCTACGGGTTCGAGAGCGAGTTCGTCGGGCGCATCCCCGTTGTCGCCGTCCTCGAGCCGCTGGACACCGAAGATCTCTACCTGATTTTGAAAAACCCCAAAAACCCGATCATACTCGGGAAGAAGGAAGATTTCCGAAGCTACGGGATAGATATCCGGTTCGAAGACGCCGCCCTGCGCCTGCTCGCCGCGAAGGCCTTCCCGGAAAAAACCGGCGCGCGGGGGCTCGTGAGCGTACTCGAGCGCATCGTCCTGCCCTTCGAGAAAAAGCTGCCGTCCACCCGGGTTCGCCATCTCGCGATTACCAGCGCGACGGTCGAAAACCCGGAGGCCGAACTCGTCCGGCTCTTCCGGGAAGGAGGCGATTCCGAGCACTTCCTGGTCTACGACGGGCTCGTGCGCGAGGAAAAAGCCGCGGTTCGCACCGGGATTCTCCAGGTGAGGAAGAAATTCGCGGAAGACTATCCCCTCGTCTTCACCCCGGCCCGCACCGAACTGGTGATAGACCACCACGTCACCACGGGCATCCCGGTCGAGAAGGTCTTCGAGGAGATACTGGCCCTCTACAACCAGGTGAGGCTGTTCGAGGCCGATTTCTATGAAAAGCACGGCTTCAAGGTCCACTTCAACGAGGATGCCGTAAACGCCGTGATCTCGCTCGCCCTGGAGGAGGACACCATGGCGTCCGTGATCTGCCAGCGCATCTCGGTCGATTTCGACTACGGCTTTCGCCTGATCGCCGACCGCAGCGGCCAGACCCAGTTCGTCCTGCCCAAGGAGGCCGTCCTGAACTACCAGACCTACCTCGACGAACTCATCCGCGAGAGCTACAAACAGTTTCCGCTCAAGCCGGGGGAGGAAGGGGCGAGGTATTAAGGCCCACATGAGCAGGGGGGACCCGCGAAATTAGAGAGACCGGTCTTTTGCCTTTCGCGTTATGGTGCCGGAAATGGTACAATTCTTGGGTTGAAGCCCTTGGACGAACCATGCCGAGCAGCCCCAATGCGGAAGGTACCCCATGAAGTTTCTTGAAGGACTGGCTGAAGACATCAAAAAAAACCTTCTGGAACAACTCAGAGTGTTGTGGACACACGCGTCAACGGCCATTGAGGGAAACACCCTTACTTTGGGCGAAACGGCTTTTGTTTTAAGCGAGGGTCTCACCATCAGCGGAAAACCGCTCAAGGACCACCGCGACATCGAGGGCCACGCCCATGCGGTCGATCTTGTGTACGGCCTGGTGAAAAAACAGGAGATCCTAGAGGCGGATTTGTTCGACCTCCATAAGCTCGTGATCTACGAACAGGTCCTGGACGTTTACAAACCGGTTGGCGACTGGAAAAAAGAAAACAATTCAACCAGTGTCACCGTCCATAATCAGCTCAAGACGATCGAATTTTCGGACCATTGGGAAGTCCCGAAGCTCATGGAACGCTGGCTGGAGCTGCTGAATGCGGAAATCCAGAGCCACAAGGCGCGCAAGGAAGTCCTGAAATCCTACGCCCGGCTGCACATCTCTCTTACGGGCATACACCCCTTTTGGGACGGGAACGGCCGGATTGCGCGGCTGATTGCAAACCTTCCCTGCCTGAAGGCAGGTTTCCCGCCAATCATTATCGAGAATGAAAAACGCTATGATTACATCACGGCGCTGGCCGGCTACACGCTAACCCATGGCGTGCCGTCCCGTGACACGGCGCTTGTTCACGAGGATGCCTGTTTTGATAAGTTCACCTCGTTCTGTGAACAGTGCTGGCAGGGGAGTCTGACTCTCGTTGAAGAATCCCATGACTTGCAGCGAAAGCGGGACCAGAGGTTATCCAGGGCAAGAACGAAGGATTTTTCCCCTTAAAGAAACCCGGCGGGCGACGCGGGTGGCCCGGATACTCGTATCCGGGGGCAGAGCCCAAGAGGCCGGGCGGGGAGTGGCGGCATGAGCGTGTAAAACAAGAGTCGGTCTAACTGGAATTGCCTTTTCGTATAAGCCTCCTGCGCTTCGCTCATGGACGTTATCCATGTTACCCATGGGTCGCAGATTAGGCAACTTTTGGGGCGAAGCGCTCGACAATAATGCCGGCCGCCTGCTTGCGGATCCGCGCAAGATCATAATTCATCCGCATCCGAAGCCACGTATCCGCCGTGCCGCCAAAAGCCTTTTCAAAGCGGATCGCCATTTCCGGCGTGACGTTGCTGCGCCCGGCAATGACGTTGTGAAGCTGCCGGCGCGTGATGCCGAGCCCCTTGGCGGCTTCCGCGACACTCAAGCCAAGGTCGTCAAGGCACGCTTTAACGAGTTCGCCGGGATGTGCAGGGTTTTTCATCTCCATGGTTTTTGCCCTCATCAATGGTAATCGACGGGTGGCCCGGATAACTCGTTACCCGGGCGCGCAGCGCGAAAGGATCGAAGAGCCAGGAGAGCGGGGCGGAATTGGCGGTCGGCCCCTTGTCCTTCGGACCCGGACAACAAGTTGTCCGGGCCACCCGCAGCCCTGAGTCACGGTCGGGTGGGATAACGAACGATCCGCACATACATTGGACAGAAAGGGGGATTTTATTATGTATCTGTTCGTCATTATTACGACCATTATAGCTGGGATTTCTGTTCTGATTGCGCTGTTTTTTCTCAACAGCGCCCCAAGCGAGCAATTCATAAGTATTGGCCTTTTATTGTTCGCAATTTTTCTTTTGCTGTTGCAAGGGCCAATCAAGGTTATTTTTGGATGAGGGATATTTTCGGGTAGGTCACCACCGCCACTTACTCAATAGAGTGGCAATTTGATTAGCTGCCAGACGCGCTTGACTCGATATATTTACGTATGCATCATTTATATTTTTTACAGTTAGTTCATAGTTATCTTGTGATATATTAGAACTGAACGTATGGTTGAAATAAAAGCGATATTGATCGATATCTTCATTGATAAGATATAGTCGGTTTCTAATTTCCAGAACATACTGTCGAGACAGTTCATCAAGAATACTGAGTCTTGAAATCTGTGATTCAAGAAGTGGCGTTGAATATTTTTTTAAAGATAACTTATATAATAATCTACCATCTTCTTTTTTCTGTGCCCCAGCTCTAGTTGCGGCAGTCGCTAACTCTTGATCATTTAATTTTAGAAGTGCTTCAACAACGTCCCGCAGAGCTGGATCGTAGTTAATTCCTGTGTAAGTAGCCATAGTTGACTGAATCCACTTGAGCAGTTGACGATCATAAATACTTGTCCTCGTTTCCTGAGCAATTAAATAGACTATGCCAACAAGTCTGAATTGAAGGTTCTGCAATTCGGAGGTCAAAGTCGTCTTAATCTCTTTCCGCTCTTGTTTACGTTGAATGAGGTCAACAATGGTTGGACTGAACAGCCCCAAGAACCAGCCGAAAGCTATTAACAGAAGTTTCTCAAAAGTTTGCGGGTCCATTCTCTAATCCTCCAGCCGTGTAGGGTGAGCACAGTTTTTTCGTGCGCACCGTTTTCCAACTTTGAGCGATAGCACGACCAAGCTCCGCCACACCATGATCACGGCTTGGGCGTTTTCTTTTTCGCCGTTTTGGTTCTTGGGGATTTATTTTGGGGTTCCGTTACGCTGCGGGCGGCTCTTTGCAGGGCTGCGGCATCGGCCAAATCCTCCGGCCTTCCGGCCGCGAGTTTTGCGGCAAGCAGACTATCCGTGTCGATAAGAAGAATCTTCAGGCCTTTATCAATTGCGACCTCGACCCGTTTTTCCCATGCGGCATCGAAGTCAACACCGCTGATTTCCGGTAGAATATCAACCATAATGGGAGGGTGCCCCATGCGGTAGAACTTGCCCTTCTCTATAAAGTCTTCCGGGTTGAGTCCCGCAAGGGGTGCGCCGAACTCCGCCAGGGCCGCGTAGAGGGCCGCCGCGTTTGCGGCGTCCGCCTTGATGAGAATATCCAGGTCTTTTGTTGCCCTCGGCTGGGCGTGGTAGGAAACGGCGTAGCCGCCCACGACAAGGTATTTAACCTTGTGTTCGTTGAACAGCGACAAGAGTTCTTTGAAGTCTCGATACATGGAAGGTGGGGTCTTTCAGCCGGTACATTTCGGTCGTTATCTCGGATACGGCGGCCAGGCGTTCACGCGCGGGCCGTTGCCTCCAGTAACGGTATTCCTCATCCTTCATCGCCTCAAGGCTGTCGCACTTCCTGATGGGGAACCGCGCTTTTCGATCCATGTGGTTTTTCCTCATTATCTTAATCTACTACATCCAAAGCCAAAGCGAAAGCAAAGAGCGCGGGAACGAGGAAGAACTATCTTGAATTCATTACCATATTGCCGGGAACAACCGCTTTCGGTTCTTGGCGAATTCAGAGTATCCCTCTATCCCGAAGAGCGTTCTTTCTTCTATTACGATCCGCAGAAGGATCGCCGGAACCAGCATGAAAAGGAATATACATACGGTCACCCAGTTAAAGAAATACAAGGATATTCCGGCATTTGCGGCGATCATTCCCGCGTAGGCCGGGTGCCTTGTGAAGCGATACGGTCCGGAATCCACGATCCGATGTTGGGCCACGGTTCGAACTCGGTGCGAATAGAACTGTCCCAACGCGCGAACCGCCCATAACCGATAACAGCAACCCGACACGAAGATGCTAATGCCGGCAAAATGGGCGAGATTCGGCGCTCGCCAAACGGATGGGAACCAAAGGGCCGTGAGAACCGTGAGCGCCTGTCCAAGCCCGTATAGCTGGCATGTCATAACATCCGATGTCTTTTTGCCCTCGGTGTCCGCATCCTTCCTGGAAACCCGCAGCTCGATCAGCATCCACAAAATATACAAACCGATGAATAGGGCATCAAAATTAACCGGGTATTCGCTCCAGACGCCCGCCGTTCGACCGAGCCTGACAAAAGCGAGCACAATGATTCCCGCAAGCAAGCAGAACCACATGATCAGTGGCGTGAAGTCTTTGCGTTTCATTGAGTCCATCCCCAACCCGAGACTATTTTTTCACCCAGCCCTTTGAGCGCAGGCAGCTTTCGAATTCCTTGTTCTCGCTCATGCCCCAGCCGCCTCCCCAGCCGGCGCCGCCCGCTCCGCCCGATCCCGAAATGGGCGGCGTGCTGAGCGTCATTGCGTGCTGCCTGCATTCGATCTGGTCTGCCTGGAGTTGCTCTTTGGATTTGTGGCCCTCCTTGGATGTCCATTCGGCGCTGAATTCCAGGGGACGCATGGTCTCGCATCCGGCAAGCAGGGAGAAACAGAGGCAGAAGATAAACAGACCAAGAACCGTTCCGCACGTTCTAAAGCTCATCGAATAAATCCTTTTGTTGTGAATGGGACCCATTGAGGTTCACGACGCCTCGGAAT
Source organism: Syntrophobacteraceae bacterium (assembly GCA_049300095.1). Taxonomy (GTDB): domain Bacteria; phylum Desulfobacterota; class Syntrophobacteria; order Syntrophobacterales; family Syntrophobacteraceae; genus SbD1. Next base: position 5,633 of record JBAQYM010000253.1, on the reverse strand, counting down.
CGGCCGCCGCCTTCTCGTCCACGAAATAGAGCACCGCACCGCCTCCCACGAAGAGCACGGCAACCGAGAGGATCGCATAGCGGGGTTCGGCGAAGGCGAGCGCGGTCCACCCCATGAGGACGGGGCCGATCACGGCGGCGAATTTTCCGAGCAGGTTGTAGAAGCCGAAAAATTCTCCCGCCCGCTCCGGGGGAATTATCCGGGCAAAGTAAGATCGGCTGAGCGACTGGACCCCTCCCTGCACCAGCCCCACCGCGACGGCCAGGACGTAGAACTCGGACTCGTTTTTCATGAAATAGCCCCACACCGTGACCCCGAGATAGACGGCTATCCCGATGTATATGCCGTTTTTCGCGCCGATCTTTTCTCCGATTTTCCCGAAGGCGATGGCCGCCGGAAATCCCACGAACTGCACGATCAGGAGCGCGAGAATGAGGGACGACGATGAAAACCCGATGGACAGGCCGTAGTCAACCGCCATGCGGATGATCGTGTCCACCCCGTCGATGTAGAGCCAGTAGGCGATGAGAAACAAAAACACCGTCTTGTACCGCCTTATTTCCCGGAACGTGGTTCCTACCCGCCGGATCCCGTCGGAAACCATCCTGGAGCGTGAAACCGCGGCGCGCGCCGGGCGTTCGGTGACGTTAAGGGCGAGCGGTATGGTGAAAACGGCCCACCAGAGCGCCACGAGAACGAACGAGACGCGTATGGCCTCGGCCGGGCCCGCCACCCCGAACATCTCGGGCTTTGTGGCCATCAGGACGTTTTGCGCAAACAGCAGTCCGCCTCCGAGGTAGCCGAGCGCATACCCCAGGGCCGACAGGTAATCGTATTTTTCGGGCGGCCCCACGTCCACGAGAAGCGAATCATAGAAGAGGATCGAGCAGTTGAACCCCACCGACCCCAGGACATAAACCGCGGCCGCGGCCCCCCATTCGCCCCGGCTGACAAAGTAGAGCATCGCCGTTGCGACTATCCCGACGGTTGCGAAGAAGAGCAGGAATTTCTTCCTCGCCCCTCCCGCATCGGCTATGGCGCCAAGGGCCGGGGCCATGACAAGGACCAGGAGGCTCGCCGCCGAATTGGCCGCCCCGAGCCGGAACGTGCTCGTCGCCGCATCCACGCCCGCGCACCAGTAGTCCTTGAAGAAAACCGGGAAAAACCCTGCCATCACCGTCGTGGCAAAAGCCGAGTTGGCCCAGTCGTAGAGCGCCCACGAGGCCGCTTTCTTGTCGGGAAAAAAGCCCATTATAATATTTTACCCCGGTTGGAGGTCCGCCTGCTCGAAACTGTGTCTTTGTATTCACCCGCCCGGCCGAATGCAATCGAAATCTGTCCTCCGTCCTCTGTCCTCCGTCCTCTGTCCTCCGTCCTCTGTCATCCGTCCTCTGTCATCCGTCCTCTGTCATCCGTCCTCTGTCATCCGTCATCCGTCCTCTGTCATCCGTCCTCTGTCCTCTGTCATCCGTCCTCTGTTTGACATGGCATCTGCTGTGCTTACTATAAAATAGATGCCTGGGAACACTTACTGATAAATAATGTCTATCCGCTGTATCTTTTCGCTCGGGGACGACAACCCGGCGAATGAGGGAGGCAGGAATATGGAACTTCAGGAACACGAGGCGAAACAGCAACTGAGCATAGCAGAATTGAGGAAGCAAGGAAGGCCCCTGTGGATGAGCGATCTCGCGATCGACGACTATTCCGATTTCGTCGGAGGCGGTGGGGATATATATTCAGACCGGATTCCTCCCGGATGGCCGCGCACCATCGGGGCGGAATTGACCGAAGAGGAAGAGATCGAACTGGGGCCGACAATCACCGAGGAATACGAGGCGGTACTTGCCGGGAGCTCGGAGGACGCCGAGGTGACGCAGATATTCAAGGAGTCGGTGGAAAAGTTCCAGAAGGCGCACTCGGAGGTCGAGGAGACCTAAGAGACCCGACAAACCGGCGCGGGCCGCTCCCGCCGCGGGGGTCCCGGCAGGCGCATGGGCCGAGGTTGTCGATGCTTCCCAAACCGTCCGGACCTCGGCCCCGCGTCAGGCTGGAAAGCGTGCCCGGCATATTTCCGTGAGCGATTTTACGGAACTGGTGGTCGGAGGGCGGGGCGGCCGGTTGAAACCGCCGTTGAAACGCGGGGCGGTATCGCCTGCCCGGTCGGGGGCTGTTCGACGGCGAAAACAAGAGGAAAACGGGCGCGGGAAATCGGCCGCGGTGGCCGTGCCCGCACCGGGTTCCTCAACGGAGAAGCTTGATCCGCGGACGGAGGAGGTGTTTCCGTCCGATTTTTTTCGTATTGCCAATAACTTTGGCCGGGTTTATATAGGAAAGTTCAGTTGACTGATTATTGCTTGCAGGCCTTCGTATGTCCGGGACGTGGATAAACGGGATTTCGGGATGCGCGGCGGTCTGATCTTTTGTAACGGTTCACCGCAAAGGCTCGGAGAACGCGAAGAAGACACGGGGATAGGGTTGACGGGATCTTGGAAAGACGACGGCTTTCTCAGCCCGGTCCTGTAAATCATGCTCATTGTCTTTCCTCCGCGCCCTCTGCGTCTCCGCGGTGAATGATTACAATACTTTTCAGGGATTTGTTTTGGGATTCGCCTCAAGAGGGCCGGCTCATAAGCCGAGAATAAAGTTGGGAGATTTTTCCGATGGCTCGCGTAACTGTGGAAGATTGCCTCAAAAATTTGGACAGCCGGTTCACGCTGGTCCACCTTGCGGTGCGGCGCGTACTGCAACTGCGAAGCGGCGCCCCCCTCACCATGGAAAACACCAAGGGCAACAAGGAAGTGGTGATGGCCCTTCGCGAGATCGCCGCCAGCAGGATCACGGTGGACAACATCCGCCAGATCGAGGAATCGAGGCCCGTTCCGGCCGAACCGCTTCTTACCGTGCCCGATCCGGTCGCGACGGCCGAACTCAGGGAAATTCTCGACGAGGCGACCTCGCTCAGCGCCGAGGCGGGCTACGAAGGGGCGGACCAGGTTATCGATCAGAACATGGAGCAGGAAACTGACCGGGGCGCGGACGAAGACCAGGTTTGACAGCGGCCGGCGGCATGCCGGCGGAAAGAAATCAAAGTGGCAAGATCGAATTTGCTCTCATGCCTTGAGAAGCGGGACCTGCTCAACCAGTCGGCCGTGTCGGTCGACAAGCTTAAGGGGTGGGGCGCCCGGTACGAAGAAGCGGGGCAGATAAACGACGCCGTGGACTTCTACGAGAGGGCCAACGCGGTGGAGCCCCTCGAAGCCCTGCTCGAAGTCGCCCGCGATGATGGGGACGCCTTCCTCTACGGGCGGGTCCTCAAGGCCCTGGGCCGGGATGCGACGGCCGAAGAATGGATTTTGCTCGGGGAAAAAGCACGGGAACTCGGAAAGCACGCTTTCGCGGGCGAGGCTTTCAAAAGGGGCGGACTGGAACAGCCCGAAACGGAACAGCAGGGCGAGGCCGAGCCGGCCGCGGCGGAGCCGTTGCCTGATGTCACTCGCGGCTAGAGGCCATTGCCGAGGGGCGGACCGGAAGGGGCTGTTGCCCAAATTCAAAAATTGAGACAGGTGTGGCCAAAACAGGGCGGAGGTCTCCCCTCCCTTGGTGGGAGGGGTTAGGGGAGGGTGTCGAATTTTCAGGTACCGACAACCCCCTCCCCCAGCCCCTCCCACCAAGGGAGGGGAAGATACGCCCCGCGCAATTGCCGCGTGTTCGAATATGTAATTGGGCAACAGCCCCGGAAGGCCAGCCCCTCGGCAATGGTCCGGCGCTTCCCGGCGCGTTCGACCCCGGCCGGCGGCGGGGGATACAGACCGCCAAAGCCTTGACTGGCTTGACAAGAGAAGGGGTCGTGTTTACGAATTATGCGCCTGCGCGAAAACGAGTCGTTGCTCCGAAATGGGATCCAGGGTCCAAATTGCCACAGAGGAAACCGGTGTTAGATGGATAAGAGAGATTATTACGAGATACTGGGGGTAGCCCGGCAATCCGAAGAAGAAGAGATCAAGAAAGCGTACCGCAAGCTTGCTCTGAAATTCCATCCCGACCGGAACCCGGGGAATAAGGAGGCGGAGGACCGTTTCAAGGAGGCGGCCGAGGCCTACGAAGTCCTGCACGATCCCCAGAAGCGACAGGTCTATGACACATACGGGCACGAGGGGCTGCGCGGCACGGGGTTTAGCGGCTTTGGCGGCTTCGATGACATATTCAGCTCATTTGGCGACATATTCCAGGAGTTTTTCTCCTTCGGTTTCGGCGGGCAGACGAACCGGCGCACCGCGTCAAGGCCCGGTGACGACCTCATCATGGGGTTGAGCCTGGGCTTCGAAGAGGCGGTGTTCGGGACCGAAAAAGAAGTCGAAATCGACACCTATGCCAACTGCGAGCAATGCGGCGGGACCGGCGCCGAGCCGGGCACCCGCGAAGCCGTCTGTCCCGCTTGCCAGGGCATGGGGCAGGTGGTGCAGGCCCAGGGGTTTTTCCGGATCAGCACGAGTTGCGCCCGGTGCCAGGGCACGGGCAGGGTGATGGTTTCCCCCTGCCGCGAATGCCAGGGCCAGGGGCGCATCAGGCAAAGGAAGCGCGTCCAGGTGAAGGTCCCCGCCGGGGTCGATTCCGGGACGCGGCTGCGGCTGCGCGGCGAGGGGGAAAGCGGCTACCGGGGCGGGGCCCCGGGCGATCTCTACGTCAAGATCGACGTGACCTCCCATGAATACCTCGAACGCGACGGCGACAACCTCTACTGCAAGATCTCGATTTCCTTCATGCAGGCCATTCTGGGGGACACCGTCGAAGTCCCCACCCTCAAGGGGGAAAAGCCCATACCAATCACCGCCGGGACCCAGCCCGGTGAGGTGATGCGTTTCCCCGGCGAGGGGGTGCCCAAGTTGCGCGGATTCGGGCGCGGCGACCTCTTTGTCGAGGTCGAGGTGAAGATACCCAAGCGAATCACGCCTCGCCAGGAAGAGCTTTTGCGCGAATTCATGGAGATCGAAAAGGAAAAGGGCGGACAGAAGGTTAAGAAATGGCCCTGGAACAGGCGCAAGGAACCCGAAAGAGAATCCATGTCCTCGGGGGCGCCTGGCGGGGCTCGACCAAATTAGAGGGGTAAGGGAACTCGAAGGTGGTCCGAGCGGCTCCAGCAAGACAATTTGAAGACTTCACGGCATCGGCCCTCTATTGCCCACGCTGCAAAAGAGCCATGCCGGTGCGCAGTCGTCTGCTCCTCGTCCTCCCCGACGGCGAGCTGCACGAGTATCTCTGCCAGGCTTGCGCCGCGTCGCTCGGGACCAAGACTGTCCGCGACAGGCGACCCCCCTCGATCGTTATTCCCTGATAAACCCAATTTTGCTATGGTGGCGCGGCCCCGGTTTTTTTATGAAGAATCGGGATTTTTCTTTATAGGAACGCAAGGTATCGGCGGTGGGTTGCATGAGGCGCGACATGGGTCATTTTCCTCGTTCCCATGCTCCCGGGGCTGTTGCCCAAAGAAATATTCAGGTTGCGCGACTATTGAGCCGGACGTGAGTCCCCCTCCCTTCGATGGGAGGGGTTAGGGGAGGGTGTTGAATTTTCAAGTACTTACGACCCCCTCCCCCAGCCCCTCCCGCCAAGGGAGGGGAGACCTCCGCCCT
>JBAQYM010000252.1:0-13006 GCA_049300095.1 Syntrophobacteraceae bacterium | reverse complement strand
GGGATCAACCCCGCCCCTACGTCCCAGGGAAGGAATCAGACCCGCCGTAAATCCGTAGGGGCGCGGTTGATCCCCGCCCGGACTGCCGGAAAGGGGGGAAACCATCCAATCGCTGGTTCTAAAACCCGTATGACGCACGCGCCCGCCTGTCCAAGCCGCCCTATGTGAACCAACTGCGGCTAACCCATGCGGCTCATGGCGCGGCGGAGGCGATCGAGGACGGTTTCCTTACCCAAAACGTCTATGATTTCAAACAAACCGGGGCTTACCGTCACCCCGGTGAGCGCAACGCGGGTCGGCTGCGCGATTTTTCCGAGCTTCATGTTCAACTCGCCGGTGACCCTCTTGAATACCTCTTCCAGGCTTGCTTCGTTAAACTGCTCAAGCATTTCCAACTCTCCGACCAACCGCTCGAACGCCCCGCGCATTTCGGGGGTGAGGAATTTCTTTACGGCCGCCTCGTCGAACTCGACCTCGTCCACCATGTAGAAGCGCATCGCGTCGGCCATCTCGACCAGGGTGCGGGAGCGGGGCTGAAGGGTCCGGATCGCCCCGGCAAGGTATCGGTCGTCTTTTTCGGGATAGCCGCGGGCGGCCAGGAAGGGCTTGAGCGGGGAGACCAGCTCCAAGGGCGATTTTTCCTTGATATAGTGGGCATTGAGCCAGAGCAGCTTTTCCATGTTGAAAATGCTCGGCGACTTGCCGACGCTGTCCAGGCTGAATTTTTCGATCAGTTCGGCGCGCGAGAAAATTTCGTCGTCCCCGTGGGACCAGCCCAGGCGCACGAGGCAGTTTATGAGCGCCTCGGGCAGAAACCCCAGCTCCTTGTACTCCATCACCGAGGTCGCGCCGTGGCGTTTGGACAGCGGCGAGCGGTCCTCGCCGTGGATCATCGGCACGTGGGCGAATTCGGGGAGCTTCGCGCCCAGGGCCAGGTAGATCTGGATCTGGCGCGGGGTGTTGTTCACGTGGTCGTCCCCGCGGATGACGTGCGTGATGTTCATGGTGATGTCGTCGATCACGACCGCGAAGTTGTAGGTCGGCATGCCGTCGCTTCGCACCAGCACGAGGTCGTCGAGTTCCGAGTTCTCGAAAAAGATGGGGCCTTTTATGAGGTCCTTTAACACCGTCTGGCCGGTGTCCGGGGTCCGAAACCTGAGCACGCGGTTCGGGCCCGCGCCGAGGCCCTTGCCCCTGCACGCGCCCTCGTACTTTGGTTTGCGCCCTTCGGCCATCGCGGCCGTCCGCCGCTTTTCGAGCTCTTCCGGGCTGCATTCGCACCAGTAGGCGTGCCCGCTCTCGACGAGCTTCCGGGCGTATTCGCGGTAGATGTCGAGCCTCGCGGTCTGGTAGTAAGGACCCTCGTCCCAGGTCAGTTCGAGCCATTCCATGGCGTCGAGGATGGCCTTGACGGATGCTTCCGTCGAGCGCCCGACGTCGGTGTCTTCTATCCGAAGGACGAATTTCCCGCCGCTGTGGCGCGAAAAAAGCCAGTTGAAAAGGGCGGTCCGCGCCCCTCCTATATGCAGGAACCCGGTCGGGCTGGGTGGAAATCGGGTGATTACCGTCTCCATGAAATGGTCGCTCCTTCCTTTGACGTCTTGGAATTGCGGGGGGCGCGGCGAAATATTGCGGCCTCGCCCGGCAGGAGAGCACGAATAACACGCGCGGGATGCAAATTCAAGATTTCCATATAATCACCGCCTTACGGGAAATGGGCAGATTTGTTGAAATTTTCGTAATGGTTCACCGCGGAGACGCTGAGGACGCTGAGAAAACGCCGGCAAAGGGCCTCAAGTATCCAATGGCCGCGGGCAACCACAAGCTCATCCGGCCGCACCTTTTCTCCAGCTTTGCTCCGCGCCCTCCGCGTCTCGGCGGTGATGGGCCGCAAATTCCTTTGGGTCCGAGGATATCCCGGCATGGCCGTCCCTGTCATCCTCCGAGGCCATTACGGGAAGAAACGGCGGGGAGCGCGTCGTTTTTCAGCCGGAATCATTTGCCCAACCTCCTTTTTTAGTATAGATTCGCGGAAAAAATCGAAAAGAAAGGAAGTTCATGGACAGGAAGATCCGTTTTGTTGCGATATTGTTTCTTGCGGTTGTGCTCTGCGCCTGCAACAGGGGCAACAGGGAGGATTTCATATCCGGGCCCTATGTCCCCGCTGTATCCTCGCCGATAAAGATACGGGTGGTGGATGTGTCCAACGACACGCACCGGGTTTTTGACGTCGATGTCATCGGACTCCTCTGGGGCGGGCTCGAAGACTCGCTCAAGAAACGCGGAATGCTCTGGAACCCGCAGGCCGGCGGGAAGCCGTATACGATCGAGGCCCGCGTGGTCGAGTACAAGAAGGGAAGCATCCCGGGCCGGCTGGTCCCGATGGTGGGGGATGTGGTCCTCAAGGTGACGTGCGACATCAGGGACGGGGACAGGCAGATAGCCACAATCGAGTCCAAGCACAAGTTCGGCTACGCAAGCGAGCTGCTCTCGCGCAACGCCTGGAAAAAGATTTTCGCCGATGTTGCCGAGGACGTGATAACCCAGGCGACGCGCAAGCTTTAAAGCGGTGAAGAGTGAAGAGTGAGCGGTGAAGAGTGAGCGGTGAAGAGTGAGCAGTGAAGAGTGAAGAGCGAAGAGCGAACAGTGAAGAGTAAGCAGTGAGCGGCGGGCTGTTGCCCAAATGCAAAAATTGCGACAGGTGTGGCCAAAACAGGGCGGAGGTCTCCCCTCCCTTGGCGGGAGGGGCTGGGGGAGGGGGTCGTAAGCACTTGAAAATTCAACACCCTCCCCTAACCCCTCCCATCGAAGGGAGGGGGACTTACGTCCGGCCCAATTGGGGCGGCCTGAACAATTGGGGCGGGCTGAACAATTGTCTGGGCAACATCCCCGTTGGCTGCCCGAGGGTCCGCACTCGGCGTGAAACGGGAGGTATCGGTGTTTTTTACGGCCCTGCCGGTGAAAATCCCTAAATTCCCCGGATTCCCTGAAATTTCTTGACAGCTTTGCAGATATATTTATACTTGAATGTTTATATCTCGTTTAAAGGTGAACCATGCGCATCCGCGTTGACGAAATCCCGGAGTCGGGGCGCACACTCCGGTTTCATTGGGACCAGGAAAAGCTGAGCGAATTCGTCCCGCCCGACGACCCCTTCGGCTTGAAGCTCCCGCGCCCGGTCAACGTCACGCTTACCGTCAACAAGGGCGCGGAACATATACGGATCACCGGAAGAATCGAAGGACCGCTCGAGGTTACCTGCCATCGCTGCCTCACGGCGTTTTCCTATCCCCTCGACGAGCAGGTCGATATCTATCTCATCGACGAGGGGCGGGGCCCGCGCGAGGAGGATAAGGAACTCGATATCGAGGAACTCGTCTACGAGTTCTTCGACGGCGAGGTGATCGAAATCGACCAGCTCGTGGCCGAACAGATATTTCTGGCGCTCCCGGTCAAGGTGCTCTGCTCGGAGGAGTGCGGGGGAATCTGCCCGCGCTGCGGGGTGAACCTCAACGAGGAGCCCTGCCGGTGCAAGGCTGAGGGCAAGGGGTCCGCTTTTGCCCGGTTGGCGTCGATCAAGCCGGGGCTGCCGGAATCGTAGGATACCGGGAAGGCGTCGGGGGAGCCGTTAACCTGCGATGCCGTTCGATTGATTTATTCAGCTTGGGTTTAACCCGGCAGTATCAGTCTGTGGGTTGGGTTAAGTCTGTAGGTTGGGTTAAGCGAGAGCGAAACCCAACAAATGATGAACATGGGCCGAAGATCTGTTGGGTTTCGCTGTCGCTTAACCCAACCTACATTTACTTAACCCAACCTACATCTACTTGACCCAGTCTACATTTACGTTGGCGGCAGGCTGGAAGGCCTGCTCCACAAACGCCGAAATTTATTTGCAACCGCCAATTCCGGCCTTCCCGTTCGGCGCGAAATGTCGCGCGCCGGCCGCGGCCGGGCCGAATTCAGATCAGGAGTCGAAAAATGGGCGTACCAAAACGAAAGACATCCAAGGCCAGACGCGACAAGCGGCGCGCCAACGACAGCCAGGCCGCCCCGGCCCTGGCGCGCTGTGCCCAGTGTAACGAGATGCGCCTGTCCCACCGGGCCTGCCCGAACTGCGGCTACTACAAGGGCCGCCTCGTTCTGGAACTCGAGGAAGAATAAGGACGCCGCCGGCGCCGAAGGTCGGTAAGATGAAAATCGCGATAGACGCCATGGGCGGGGACAACGCTCCCGAAGCCGTGGTGGAAGGGGCGCTTCTGGCCCGATCTCATTGTCCGGCGAACCTGGTCCTGGTCGGAGACGAAAAGACGATCGGGGAGGCGCTCGGCCGTGCTCGCGCGGATGCGGTCCCCGAGGTGGTCCACGCGCCGCAGGCGATCGGGATGGATGAGTCCGGCCCCGTCGCCATCCGCAAAAAGCGTGACGCTTCCCTTAACGTTGCCATGCGGATGCTTGCCGAGGGCGAGGTGGATGCGGTCGTGAGCGCCGGCAACACTTCCGCGATCGTCGCTTCCGCCAAGCACTACGTGGGGCTCTTTCCCGGACTGCGGCGGCCCGCGCTCGCCGTTTCCTTCCCCACGCGGGACGGGAAACCCGTGCTCCTCGACGCCGGGGCGCACGCGCAGGCCGGCACCGTGCACTTGGCCCAGTCAGCCGCCCTTGCCCACATCTACCTCAAGGTTACCCGGGGGATCGCAAAACCTCGAATCGGTCTGCTCAATATCGGGGCCGAGCCCGGGAAGGGCACGAGGGCCGTTCAGCGCGCTTTTTCCATGATCAAGCGCTCGGGCCTGAACTTTATCGGCAACATCGAGCCCAACGATCTGTTTGCGGGCCGGACCGACGCCATAATCTGCGAGGGCTTCGTCGGAAACATCGTTCTAAAAACCTTCGAGGGTTTGTCCGAGGGCCTGATCCGGGCGTTCGGGAGCAAGGTCGAGGAAACGGGGCCCGAGAACCGGGACGAGCTGACCCGGATATTCGAGGGTTTCGAGGAACAGTACAGCTACCGGCATGTGGGGGGCGCCCCGCTGCTCGGAGTAAAAAAGCCGGTGGTCGTCGCGCACGGCAGGTCCGAGGCCGCGGCCATCAGCAACGCGATCGGCGTCACCTGCCGAATGGCCCAGGATGCGATCTGCGCCAAGATGACCGAAGAACTCGAGCAGGACAGCGCCATGGCCGATTTCAAATACTTCAACGCTTTGCTCATTCTCGAAAACTTGAAGAAAAAGTGGGGATTTTCGGGACGCAGAGCGGATGTCGGAGATCGAAAAACGGATGAGGGAGATTGAGGGCCGGACGCCTCCGACCCGAGATGCCCGGCATCAGTCTTCCGAGTTCCGATTTCCGTCCTTCCGCAACAGGGGGATCGAAATCCCTCCGCTGTAATGGGGGGATCGAAATCCGATGCCAAGTTGCCGTCACACAAGTGTCATTCCGAGCGCCGGCGAGGAATTTTGGCTCTTGCCACGGAAAAGATTTCTCGCTCCGCTCGAAATGACATTGTTTAATGTCTGATAGCTAACTGGTATGAGAATCCCGTGGCACTTTGTCGTGTCCTCCGGGGGCCTTGCAGCCCGGCATATCGAAGGAGATTACTTTGGATTATTTTTTGACCGAAGAACAAAAGATGATACAGGAGCTTGCCGCGCAGATCGCGAAGGAGAAGATTCGCCCTGTCCGGGCCAAGCTCGACGAAGATGGGGAGTTCCCCTGGGACATCATGAACATACTTGCCCAGGCGGACCTCTTCGGACTCTATATTCCCGAGCAGTACGGCGGACTGGGCGGGGGCATTTTCGAAAACTGCCTGGCGGTTGAAAAGCTGGGCGAGGCGTGCATCGGGGTCGCCACTTCGTTCGCGGCGAGCGGGCTCGGCGCCTACCCGATCCTGCTTTTCGGGTCCGAGGATATGAAGCAGAAGTACCTGCCCCAGATAGCCTCGGGGAAAAGGCTCGCCGCGTTCGGGTTGACCGAGCCGGGGGCGGGCAGCGACGTTTCCGGGATCCAGACGACGGCGGTAAAAAACGGCGACCACTACATTATCAACGGGTCCAAGCAGTGGATCACCAACGGCGGCGAATCGGAAATCTATTCGATTCTCGCGATCACCGACCGGGCGAAGGGGCCGCGCGGGGCAAGCTTTTTCGTGGTGGAAACGGGAGACCCCGGCTTTTCGTTCGGGAAAAAGGAAAAGAAGCTGGGTATCCGCGCTTCGGCCACCCGCGAGCTTATTTTCCAGGACTGCCGCATCCCCAAAGAGAGGCTCATCGGCCGCGAGGGGATGGGCTTCATCATCGCGATGAAGACCTTCGACAAGTCGCGCCCCGGTATAGGAGCGCTCGGTGTCGGACTCGCCCAGGGGGCGCTGGACCTGGCGGTCGAATATGCCCGCAAGCGCGTGCAGTTCGACAAGCCGATCATCAGCTTCCAGGCGATCCAGCACAAACTGGCCGATATGGCGACGAAGACCGAAGCCGCGCGGGCCCTCATCTACAGCGTCGCCCGCTACATGGATTCCGAGCCCCACGACGTGAGCAAGGTCGCGGCAATGGCCAAGATGTACGCCGCCGACGTGGCCATGGAAGTGGCCACAAACGCCGTGCAGGTGCTTGGCGGGTACGGATACATGTCCGACTACCCCGTCGAAAAGATGATGCGCGACGCCAAGATCCTCCAAATCTACGAGGGCACCAACGAAATCCAGCGAAACATCATCGGCCAGGAACTCAACAAGGAATACAGCAGGATGAAGGATACGTTCTTTTAGGAAAAGCGGATGTTGGATAGCGGATGTTGGATGTTGGATGCCGGATAGCGAATGTTGGATGTTGGATGCCGGGTATCGGTTGGTGCATGTTGGATTCCGGCTTGCGCCGGAATGACGACGATATAGACTGCCCGGGTGTTGCTCGTTCCCACGATCCCGGGGCTGTTGCCCAAAGAAATATTCAAGCTGCGCGACTATTGAGCCGGACGTGAGTCCCCCTCCCCGCGATGGGAGGGGTTGGGGAGGGTGTTGAAGTTTCAAGTACTTACGACCCCCTCCCCCAGCCCCTCCCGCCAAGGGAGGGGAGACCTCCGCCCGGTTTTGGCCACACCTGTCGCAACTTTTGCATTTGGGCAACAGCCCGTGGAGCATGGGAACGAGGAGAAAACACCTGGTAAAATCTCAAAAAACCGCACCGCCAACGAAGCTGAGGGCTGTCCCGGACTTGGCAAATTCAAATTCGCTTTTTCTCCGCGCCCTCTGCTTCTCCGCAGTGAATGGTTTACCTTTTTTCTATCCTAATTCGAAAATCTTTGTAATATTAATTCGAACTGAAACATTTTACCGTACCCTCTCCCTCGAAAAAATCGTCACGCGCGGCCATAAGGGGATACAGTGGGCGGCGCGCAACTTATTTAACGTGAACAGCAGATTGCACCGAATATCATAGTGCGGTATGCTATAGTAGCTGTTCCTGGCAGCATGGGGCAATCGGAAGAGAATACTATTCCTTCTGCTTTTATTGAATTAATTCTACCCTAATCTGGCTCTGAAATGGCGGGAAAATACGACGTAATCGTTGTGGGGGCGGGGCACGCGGGCTGCGAGGCCGCCCTCGCGTCGGCTCGGCTCGGGTGCGCGACCCTGGCCCTTTCCATTTATCTCGATACGGTCGCCCACATGCCGTGTTCTCCGTCGGTGGGCGGGATCGGCAAGGGGCACCTGGTGCGGGAAATCGACGCGCTGGGCGGCGAGATGGGGAGGATATCCGACCAGACGGCGATCCAATTCCGGTGGCTCAATACCAAGAAGGGCCCCGCCGTTCGCGGCACGCGCACCCAGAACGACAAGGTCCGCTACCGCACGGCGATGAAGCACCGCATGGAGCTCCAGCCCAACCTCGAACTCAAGCAGTCCCTGGTCGAATCGCTCCTGGTCGAGGACGGCAAGGTGACCGGCATAATCGACCAGTACGGGGTTTTCTACGAAGCCCCGGCGGTGGTGCTCGCAACGGGCACCTTCCTGCACGGCCTCATCCATATCGGCAGGTGCCGGATAGCCTCGGGCAGGGCGGGCGAATTTCCGTCGAACGCCCTTGCCGATCAGTTAAATAGCCTCGGATTCACCCTCGGGCGGATGAAAACCGGCACCCCGGCAAGGATTCGCCGCCAAAGCATAGATTTTGCCGTCTTCAGGGAACAGGCGGGCGATCCGGACCCACGGCCCTTTTCCCTGTTTACGGACAGCATTCCCCTCCCGCAGGTCCCCTGTCACATCGGGCGAACAACCGAACGGACCCACGATCTCATCCGGCGCAACATCAACCTCTCGCCGCTCTACAACGGGTCGATCCAGGGCGTCTCCGCCCGCTATTGTCCGTCGCTCGAAGACAAGGTGATGAAATTTCCGCACAAGGACTTCCACCAGATAATACTCGAACCCGAGGGACTCGACACCGAGGAAATCTACGCGAGCGGAACGGGCAATTCGCTTCCCGCCGAACTCCAGGTCCAGTTGATCCACTCGGTCCCGGGGCTTGAGTGCGCCGAGGTGATGCGCCCGGCCTACGCGATCGAATACGACTTCGTCCAGCCGACGCAGCTCTATCCGACGCTCGAAACCAAACCGGTCGAGGGGCTTTATTTCGCCGGCCAGATAAACGGCACCTCGGGCTACGAGGAGGCGGCCGCCCAGGGGCTCTGGGCCGGGCTGAACGCCGCCCTCAAGGTGCAGAAAAGGCCTCCTTTCATCCTGGACCGCTCGGAGGCCTACATCGCCGTCATGGTGGACGATCTCGTCACCAAGGGCACAAACGAACCGTACCGGATCTTTACGTCCCGCTCCGAATACCGGCTCCTGCTGCGCGAGGACAACGCCGATTTCCGGCTCCTGGAAAAAGGTTTCAAGCTCGGCCTCCATGCGCCCTCGGTCTACCGGGAGCTGCTGGAGCGAAGGGAGGCGGTGCGGGGCGAACTCGAACGCCTGAGGAGGACTTTTATTCGCCCCTCGGTGGAAACGAACGAAATTCTTGCCCGGAAGGGATCGAACGCCATCGACGAGGCGGTGTCGCTGGAAAAGCTTCTCAAGCGCCCCGAGCTCTCATACGGCGACGTTGAAGAACTGGGCGCGCCCGAAGATACGCTGTCCGCGCGCACCAGGGAGCAGGTCGAAATCGAGTGCAAATACGAGGGATACCTGCGGCGCCAGGAGGCGGAGGTCGAAAAGTTCAGACAGATGGAACAGATGCGGATCCCGCCGGATTTCCCCTACGACCGCGTGCCGGGGCTATCCAACGAGGTCAGGCAAAAACTCGATTCGGTGCGGCCTCTTTCGCTCGGGCAGGCGTCCCGGATACCGGGGATGACCCCCGCCGCGATCTCGGTTCTCATGGTATATCTCAAGCGTTTTCGCGACTTGACGCCGAATGTGGAAAGTGCTGCTTAAAAATACAGATTATTAGAAGATTAAGCTTGCGCAAATCGGAGTTTAGATATAGTATAGGCTAGATTTATTCTGCACTGCTTCCGATTCCTGCTCCGAACGCTCAAAAGGGGGAAAATGTATATGGAGGGGAAAAACGACAAAGATTTTATAGCAACCTTGCGCGACCACGGTCTTCAGGTCACCTACCAGCGTCTTGCCATCTACCAGGCCCTCTATTTTACGAAGGAGCATCCAAGCGCCGAGGTCATTTATCAGCAGGTCAAGAAGCGCTTCCCCATGATCTCGCTCGGAACGGTCTACAAGACCCTTGAGAAATTCTTCGAGGTCGGCCTGATCCAGAAGGTGAGTCCCGTTACGGAAGTGGCCCGCTACGACGCGCAGATGAGCCCCCACCATCACCTGGTCTGCCTGGAGTGCCAGTCGATCCAGGATGCCGATGTGCTCTTCGGGGTGCCGACAATCACGCTTCCGGAAAAGCATGGTTTTCAAGTGGTAAGACAACAAGTTGTTCTTCAGGGCTATTGTCCGGGCTGCAAACCCAACAACAGCGACCCCGCCCAGTTTTAACAGGCCCTGATTCCGGCCGTCTCCAGGCGCCTCATTGATCCCGCTTTTCAAGGGAAGACGGTACCGCTGTAGCTTAACATCCCTCCCGGCTTTTTTCAGCAATCGCGATCAAATAAGCTCCCGGCCGCGTTTTGGCGCGGATTAATGCCGAATTGCCGTCACAGCGGTGTCGTTCCGAGCGAGTGACCGGCCCCTCATCCGTCGTTGCCGTGGGGCAGGCTTTCCGGCCTGCCGCAGACGGAGCGGAGAATCGGGCTTCGATTGCGAGATCGGCGTGCTCCACCAAACGGCAGGCTGGAAAGCCTGCCCCACGTCCGTGAGCATATTGTGGCCCGGTCTCCCGGGGCTGTTGCCCAAAGAAATATTCAAGCTGCGCGACTGTTGAGCCGGACGTGAGTCCCCCTCCCCGCGACGGGAGGGGTTAGGGGAGGGTGTTGAATTTTCAGGTACTTACGACCCCCTCCCCCAGCCCCTCCCGCCAAGGGAGGGGAGACCTCCGCCCTGTTTTGGCCATACCTGTCGCAACTTTTGCATGTGGGCAACAGCCCCTCCCGACCGCGCCACGGGATCATCATCGATATGCGATCCTATTATTTGTGAGCTGATGCACTGTGTTGAACAGTCCCACGAGATCATCATCGCTGATGCACTTCGTTGAACAGGCTTGACCTCAAGTGGACGGCAATGGAAATTAGCGCGGCCCCCGGCACAGGTTTTTTCGCCTTGAGCCGCACCAAAGAGTGTGCTAAGGGATTTTTTTGCCCCGGAGCTTCTCCGGTCGCGCAATCGAAGCCCGATTCCCCCAATCTTCCCAGTATGCCCGTCTCCCATTGCGAGCGGAAGGAGGATGCGCTGTGAACATTGTCGTTATCATAAAACAAACGCCGGATACCGAGACGGTCATTCGGATCGCGCCGAACAACAAGCAGATCGTAACCACGGATATCAAGTGGATCATCAACCCCTATGACGAATTCGCCATCGAGGGCGCGCTGCGCCTCAGGGAGAAACACGGCGGGACCGTCACCGTCCTCAGCTTCGGGCCCCAGCGGGTGGTCGAGGCGCTCAGGACGGCCCTTGCAATGGGGGCCGACGACGCAGTGCTCATTGACGATCCCGAGATGAAGAACGCCGATTTCATGCGGGTCACACGCGCCCTGGTCGCCGCGGCCAGGGAGAAAAATCCCGACATTATCCTCATCGGCTCCCGCACGGTTGACTACGATCAGGGGCAGCGGGGCGCAATCCTAGCCGAAATGCTCGGATGGCCCCACTTGGCGCTTGCCGTGTCCCTGGAGTCGGACGGCGCGAAAGTGGTCGTAGACCGTCCGATCGAGGGGGGCAAGGTCACCCTCGAGGCCCCTCTGCCCGCACTGGTCACCTTCGGCGGCTCGCATGCCGTCTGGAGCCCGCGGTATGCGTCTTTGCCCGGCATCATGAAAGCCAAGAAAAAGCCCCTGGCCGTCAAGAAGCTCACCGACCTCGGCCTGGATCCCGCGGATTTTACTCCCGAGAAGGCGAGAATCCGGATAACCTCGATTGAATTGCCGCCTCAACGCAAGGCCGGCAAGATAATCGACGGGGGGCTCGATGCCCAGGGGAAGGCGAAAGAGCTTATCAGGCTGCTGCGCGAAGAAGCCAGAGTGATTTGAGGGAGGAGTTTTCCGATGTCGCAAAGCGTTTGCATAGTCACTGAATTTCGTAACGGCGAGTTCCGCCGCGTGACCAAAGAGGTTGCGAGCGAGGGTAGAAGAATAGCCGACGCCCTGGGGACGGGACTTGTCGCGGTGGCGCTGGGTTCGGGCCAGTCGGCCAAAGCGGCCGCACTGGGTCAATTCGGCGTCGACAAGGTATACGTGGTGGACGATCCGGCCCTCGAATACTACCTGGCGGAAACTTACGTCCCGATAATCGCCGAAATCGTGAAGAAAATCTCCCCCGTGGCGGTCCTGCTCCCGGCCTCCGTCGACGGCAGGGACCTCGGCGCGCGGCTTGGGGCCAGGCTCCAGGTCACCCTGCTCCAGGACGTTATCGAGGTGGTTGTCGGAGATGACAGGAAGATCAAGGCGAAGTGGCCCCTTTTCGCGGGAAAATGCTTCGCCTGGTGCGAATGGGCCGAAGGGGTGCCCCCGCTCCTCTCGATCCGTCCCAATATCATGCAGTGCGTCCTTGTGGACGAAGGCGGGAAGGCGGACATCGAAACGGTCGATGTGCCGGTCCCCGTCCCCAAGTCGCGGGTTGTGAAATACGACTTCGATACCTCGGGCAAGGTCGAGTTGACCGAGGCCGAAATAATAGTCTCGGGCGGCAGGGGGATGAAGGACGCCTCGAATTACGGCATCCTGGAAGAATTGGCGGGGCTTCTCGGGGCGGCCGTCGGCGCCTCGCGCGCCGCCGTGGACTCGGGGTGGCGTCCGCACTCCGACCAGGTCGGCCAGACCGGCAAAGTGGTAAACCCGAACCTCTACATCGCCGTCGGCATCTCGGGGGCCATCCAGCACCTCGCGGGGATGGGATATTCGAAATTCATCGTCGCCGTCAACAAGGACGCAGACGCCCCGATATTCAGCAAGGCGGACTACGGCATCGTCGAGGACCTCTTCACCTTCGTGCCGGCCTTGACCGAGGAGGTGCGGAAGTTGAAGGAATCGTGCTGAGAGGCAAATCGGTGTAATACCGGTTCGCGTTCAAGACAGGCCAAGAGCTGACAGGCAACTTGGCCGGACCAGGGCGGGTATGAGAAAACAAAACGGGCGCGGCAGTCTATGCCGCGCCCGTTTTGTTTTAAGCGCGGATGAACGGGTTGTTGCCCAAACCACGGGTCATTTCCAGGGTGCGGATTCAACCCGGATACGTTCGCGACGGTCGGCCCTTACCCATCCGGCAGTCCGGGCGGGGATCAACCCCATAGGCGCTTAAATAAGAACCTAAGTACTTGAATTTACTAGGGCGCAAATTTAGGATTTTCATCGCTCCGCCAAACTTGAATTTTGGCAGTAAGTTTCT
>JBAQYM010000251.1:0-30326 GCA_049300095.1 Syntrophobacteraceae bacterium | reverse complement strand
GCCAAGGGAGGGGAGACCTCCGCCCTGTTTTGGCCACACCTGTCGCAACTTTTGCATTTGGGCAACAGCCCCGGAAAGCCTGCCCCACGTCCCTGGCTGCCGGAGGCACTTTAAGTGAACAGTATTGGCCTTAAAGCAACAGCATCGCCGCAGACCCCTCCGGACACGACGCAAACGGCGATAGGTACTCTGGATCAATCAAGGGGATGTGTCAATGCTTCCTTCCGACATGCTTCCTTCCGACCAATAGAAACACAGGGGGCGGACTTGCGCCCGCCCCCGTAATGGTCGAATCAGTTATAGTCCTCAAAAAGCAAATTGCTTACCGCCAACGGCTTATCGCGGCGGCTACTCACTCCCGGACGCCGCCTTCGGCATTTCCGAGGCCTCGGGAGATGCGGGTTGGATTACGGATTCCGCGTTTTCCTTTCCCAGGATTATGCCGGCCGCGGTGATGGACTCGGAGGCGATGCCCTCGAGGTCCGGGATGAACTGGGCCGCCTCTTTCAGGACGGCGCTTGGGTCTTTTGCGCCGAGTTGCGGACCGTAGTGGACGATCAGGCCGTTCAGGAGGTCAAAATCCGACTGTGCCTGTCCGGGGCTCGCGATGATGCGCTCGAGCAACTGGAGTCGCCTTTCGGCGTTGATGGCGGTGCCGTCCTTTTCGACAAAGCTCGTCGCGGGAAGGACCAGGTGCGCCTGCTCGCAGGCGCGGGTCTTCACACAGTCCTCGACAACGAGGAATTCGAGTTTTTCGAGGCGCCGCCGGACCTGTTCCTCCGGCATTCCCAACTCGTACGGGTCCACCCCGACCAGGTAGAGGCCCTTGAGGCTCTCCCGCTCGATTGCCGAAAACATTTCCGGCCAGCTCATTCCGGGTTTTGCCGGCACTTCCGCGCCCCAGAGCTTCGAGGCCGTCTTCCGCGCCCCCGAGCCCACGGGGTGAAACCCCGGCAAATAACCGGGCAGCGCGCCGAATTCGGCCGCGCCCTGCGCGTTTCCCGCCGATCCCATGAGGAAGATCGTATTGCGGGCGGGCGTCGTGGTGTTGACCAGTTGCTGGAGCAGGCAGCACTCGTGGTAGAATTCCTCGTTTACCGGGGAGGACGCTGGGTCGATACCGTAGAGCAGGACGGCTGGCTGATTTGAGGCATAGAGCTTCGCGGCCTCGCGAATCACGTTGTCCGAAAGCCCGGTCTTTTCCGAAATCTCCTTCCACGGTGTGGACTTGACGCCGCGCATGAACTTTTTGAGGTTCTTTCCGGCCTCCCCTTCGAGCACCTCGGCGGCAAGACCGTCTTCGACGATTGCCTTGAGCAGTCCCTTCACCAGGGCGTCCTCGGCGCCCGGTTCCACGGGCAGGTGAAGGGTGGCCGTCTTTTTCAGCGGCACCGTTTCGGGATGGGCGACGATCATCACGGCGTTGTCCCGAGCGGCTTTGCGCGCCCGGAGGGCCGCTATGGCGTGCTTTTCTATGGTGTTCGAGCCGAGCACGAGGATCGAGCGCGCGTTCGCGATGCCGCTCATCGGATTGCCGATAAGCCCGTCTCCAAACCCCGCCTTGAGCCCGAGGTAGGCGGCCTGCTGCCACGGCCCGGCAACCGAGTCGATGTTATTCGTGCCGATGCCCGCCCTGGCGAACTTCTGCGCGAGGTAGTATTCCTCGTTTGTCAGCATGTCCCCGCAGATGACGCCGATGGCGTCCGGGCCCGAGTATTTCCTGATGTGGTTGAGGCCAAGGGATGCGAATTCGAGGGCGTTTTCCACGGGCATCGGGTCCAGAACCCCGTTTATCCGCACGGCCGCCTCGGTGATCCTGTCCGGCGAATTGATGAAATCGAAATTGAAGCGACCCTTCTTGCACAGCGCCCCGACGCTCACCGGCGAGCTGAAATCGCCTATCACCCGGACGATCTTGTCGCCGATCTTTTCGTACTGGGCGCGGCAGCCGCAGGAGCACTGGAGACAGACGGTCGATTCGTCCTGGAGCTGCCAGGACCTGATTTCCCCGCGACCCGACCGGAACCCGATGGCGTCGACGGGGCAGAAGTCGGCGCAATGCCCGCACATCTCGCACCCCGCCTCCTCCAGGGTCGTATCGAAGGCCGTCGCCACGCGCTGGTGGAAGCCGCGTCCCACCTTGCTCCAGATGTCGGCCCCCTGGATGTCGTGGCAGGCCCTCACGCAGCGCCTGCACAGGATGCACTTGTTCATGTCGATATGCAGGTAGGGGTTCGGGTCGGAATCAACCGGGAGGTTCGACTGCTCGCCCCTGTAGTTTGCCTGCTTTATTCCGTAGAGAAAGGCGAAGTCCTGCAGCTCGCATTTCCCGGCCGCATAACAGGTCATGCAGTCGGTGGGATGGTTCGAGAGCAGGAGGTCTATAATCGTCTGGCGCGCCCGGATGACCAGTTCCGAATCCGTTTCGACGGTCATTCCGTTTCGTACCGGATAGACACACGCGGCCACCAGGCTGGACCATCCTCCCCGGACCTCTTCCACAACGCAGATGCGGCAGGCCTCCTCGAGCGGCAGATAGGGATGGTAGCACAGGGTCGGGATAAAAACTCCCGCCTGCTTTGCGGCTTCCAGGATGGTAGCCCCCTCTTCGACTTCGACTTCAAGGCCGTTGATCTTCAATGTGACTTTCGCCATGGCAGCTTTTCCTTAGTTTCGTCTTATGTCCCGCATCACGGTCCGCATCCCGGGGTCCCGTCTATTTCACCCCGAGACCGAGCCTTTCTCTGATTGCCAGCTTTCTTTGATATTCGACAAGTTCCTTACATCTTCCCGCGGGGCACAGCTTCTGTTCGAAATGCGCCCTGAATTCGTCCTCGAAGTGGGTAACCGCGCTGGTGAGGGGCCGAATGCTCGTGACCGCGAATGCGCAGTTGGGGGTCTCCTCCATGATCTTGCACAGCGAACGGATCTGGTTGAGGTCTTCCTGGCTCCCCTCGCCGGTCGCGATCCGTTCGACGCATTCGAGCGCCCTCTTCATCCCGATCCTGCACGGCACGCACTTGCCGCACGACAGGTTCTCCTCGAAGGTGAGGAAATACCGGGCAACTCCCACCATGCACACCTGATCGTCTATCGTGGCGAGCAGCCCCGTTGCCTTGTCGTAGAAGATATCGCTTCGATACGAGCGCTCCGGGTTCAGGGACAGAAAGGGAAAGAGCAGCTTCCCGCCTATGATCGTCTCTTCCACGACCCGGGGGACGTCGGCCGCCTTGACCCCGACGTAGAAGAACTGTTTTTGCGGAAAACCCATTAGGGGCCCCCGGAGGCAGTTCCCGCCGCATCCGACCTTCATGGTCCCGACCGTCACATCAACTCCCTGGCGCGACAGCTCCCCGACCATGGCATCCCGCACCTCGCCGCAGCCGCAACTGCATTCGGCGCCCGCCGCGCACAGGGTGACGCACGGCTTTTTCGATTGGGGATCGCAGAACGCGGCAACCCTGGCGTGGTTTTCGGGTTCGACGAAGCACTTCTTCCATTCGGAAAGCTTCCGACTCAAAGGAGGACCCTTTTTCTCTTCCAGCTTGCGTGTAAGACTTTTCAATATTCCCATGGCACTCTTCCCATGTGGTTGCGCGTGGCTCCTCACGCTATGTGTACCGCCTTGAACTTGCAGGTATCCGCGCAGATACCGCAGCGCGCGCACAGCTCGTCGTCAATGCAGTGGCATTCTTTCTTCGCGCCTATGATGGCCTTGGCCGGGCATTTCTTCCGGCACAAGCCGCAGCCCTTGCATTTATCCATATCGATTTCGAAGTGTATCAAGGCCTTGCAGACCTTCGCCGGACAGGTCTTATCGTTCACGTGGGCGTCGTATTCGTGCCGGAAATATTTCAGGGTGCTCAGCACGGGGTTTGGCGCGCTCTTTCCCAACCCGCACAGCGCGGCCTCTTTTATCGTCACGGCAAGCTCTTCGAGCAGCTCGAGGTCCTCGGGTTTTCCCTTCCCCTCGCATATCCCGGTGACGATCTCGTGCATGCGCTTCACCCCCATGCGGCAGGGCACGCATTTTCCGCACGATTCCTCGTTGAGAAAGTTCAGGAAGTAGCGGGCGACATCCACCATGCAGGTGTCCTCGTCCATGACGATCATGCCCCCCGAACCCATCATCGAGCCAACCGATTTGAGGCGTTCGTAATCGATCGGCAAATCCATGAGGCTTTCCGGGATGCATCCCCCCGAGGGCCCGCCGGTCTGGATTGCCTTGAACTTCTTCTTGTTCGGTATGCCGCCCCCTATGTCGAAGATGATTTTCTTCAAGGGAGTGCCCATCGCCACTTCCACGAGCCCGCAGTTATTGATCTTGCCGACGACGGAAAAGATTTTCGTGCCCTTGCTGCGCTCGGTCCCGATCCCGCTGTACCAGGCGGGACCCTTATTGATAATCATGGGCACGTTGGCGTAGGTTTCGACGTTGTTGAGGTTGCTCGGACGGTTCCAAAGCCCTTTTTCGACCGTGTGGATGTGCTTTCCGCGCGGCTCGCCGATTTTTCCTTCGAGCGACGCCATGAGGGCCGTGGACTCGCCGCATATGAACGCGCCCGCCCCCCTGTTCACGAAGATATCCATGCTGAAGCCGCTGCCCAGGATGTTTTCTCCGAGCAACCCGTACTCGCGGGCCTGTTGCAGGGCCCAATTGCTATTCTTCACGGCAAGCGGGTACTCGTAGCGGCAGTAGACGTAGCCCTCGCCGGCCCCGATCGCGTAGGCGGCAATTATCATGCCCTCGATCACCTGGTGGGGGTTGCCCTCCATGACCGAGCGGTCCATGTACGCTCCGGGGTCGCCTTCATCGGCGTTGCAGATGACGTACTTCACGTTCCCCTTGGACCTGCGGCACGATTCCCACTTGACGCCGGCGGGAAAGCCGCCGCCTCCGCGTCCGCGAAGACCCGACGCCTTCACCTGCCCGATGACCTCTTCGGGACTCATGCCCCCGAGGACCTTGCCAACCGCCGAGTACCCCCCGCGGCTTATGTAGTCGTCCACATCCGTTACGAAATTGAGGCCCGTATCATGGAAGACCAGCCGCTCCTGGCCCGCGAAGAACGGAATGTCGCGCTCGCGCACGATCTTTTCGCCCGTCTCCGGATTGACGTAGAGAAGGTCTTCGATCACTTCTTCGCGCAGGACGGTTTTCTCGACGATTTCCGCCGCGCGGTCGGCGCACACGCGCGCGTAGAAGACGTTATCCGGTTCGACCACGACGATCGGTCCCTGGGCGCAGAACCCGTTGCACCCGGTTGGTTTGACGAGGTACTCTCCACCGGGGGCCATGGTTTCGAGATTTTCGCGGAGGGCCTCGACCAGCGTCATGCTCTCCTGGGAATGGCATGCCGTGCCCGAACACACCCGGATCCATTTTTTGAGGCGCCCCTGCCTCGCGACGATCGTCTCACGCAGTTTTTCAAGATCCAGAACGCTATTGAGCCGATTCATGACTTGTCCCCGTCCTCCGCTGTCTTGAATATTTTTTTGATAAGCTCGCTCATCTTGTTAGGAGTCATGTCGGCATGGGTCGCCCCATCCACCACGACCACCGGGGCCGAGGCGCAGGCGCCCACGCAGTTGACCGTCTCCAGGGTGAGGGCCAAATCTTCCGTCGTTTCGCCGGGACTGAGGTTAATGGTGTGCTTGAGCCGGTCCAGGATCTTGGGGGTCCCCTTGACATGGCAGGCGGTGCCCGTGCAGACGTGTACGATGCTCCGTCCACGCGGGGTCAGGCTGAAGACCTTGAAGAACGTGGCCACGCTGTACACCTGGTTCACCGGCAGCTTGAGGCGCTCCGATACCCGCGCCAGACTCTCCCTGGGCAGGTAGTGGTACTTGTGGTTGATATCCAGCATGATCTGCAGAAGCGAGGCGGGCTTGGGTCCCCACTGATCTATGATGGCGTCGATTTCCTGAAGATTGTGCTCCATCTAACTCCTCCAAAGAGAGTGAACAGTGAGCGGTGAACAGTGAGCAGAAAAAACGCGTTTCAGGATGGTCCGCCTCCGCCTTTTCTGCTCACCGCACACCGTTCACCGCTCGCTGCCGCTGTTCAGGTGCTCACGTAAACCGAAAAAACCGTTCCTTCTCCCGGGGTGCTGCGGACTTCGACCTTGCCGCCGTGCGCCTTGATAATGCGCTCCACGATGGTCAGCCCCAGCCCGGTCCCGGTCTGTTGCCGTATCTCGGGCGACTTTCCCCTGTAGAACTGCTCGAATACGAAGGGGATCTCGACCTCCTCGATCCCGGGCCCCGTGTCTTCCACTTCGAGGACCACCCAGCCTTTTTTTTCATAAGCCCGGATGCGGACCGACCCACCCTCGCGGTTATACTTGATCGCATTCGAGATAAGATTGCCGACGAGTTCGCCGAACGTGAGGGGATCGACCCGCACGGACGGAAAATTTTCCGGGATGTCTATTTCGCACAGAATATTTTTCTCTTTGGCCGACAGATCGAAGGTGCTCAGGGCGCCCCGTACGCAGTCGGCAAGCGATACCGGCTGTCGGCGGCTCAGTATCTCCCCGGACTGGATGCGGCTCATATCGAGCCAGTCGTTTATCAATTCGAGCAGGCCTTCGAGCCTGTAGCGGATGCGCTCGACCATCTCCTTCTGGTTTTCGTTGAGGTCCCCTCCCATGCCGCTCAGCAGGACGTCCGCGTACTGCGAGATGGCGGAAAGAGGCGAGCGGAGCTGATGGGTCACCATGGTGACGAAATTTCTCTCCATGGCGGCCTTTTCCAGGCGAAGGGCGGTGGATTCGAGGTCCAGGCGGCGCTTTTCGAGGCCGCGCTCGACGACTATTACAAGCTCGTCGGGCGTGAAGGGCTTGGGCAGATAATCGTAGGCGCCCTCTTTCATGACCGCCACCGCGCTCTCGATGGTCGCGTAGCCGGTAATGATGATCGTCACGATCGACGGGTCGAACCGGTTTATCCTGTGGGCCACCTCGACTCCGTCCATTCCGGGCATCTTGAGGTCGACCAGGACAAGGTCGAAGGGCTTGTGCAGAAGAAATTCCAGTCCCTCGCGGCCGCTCGCGGCCAGTGTGACGCCGATCCCTCTTGTCTCCAGGACCCGCCGGCAGGAAATCCGCGCAATTTCCTCATCATCGATTACGAGTACATTATGACGATCCACACCAACCCTCGGATTGAATGAGTCAGCCGCCCCGCCTTCCCCCGGCCTTTCGTGTCGGCGGCGGCGGGGTGTCCCGGGTCCCAGGCGGCGTGGTCGATTCGCCGGCCGCGACGGGCTGGGGACGGGACTATTTAGTGGGATTTCCGGATCAGGGAGGCGACTTTCCCCAGAAGCGCGTTCGGTTTCAGGGGTTTGTCCATGAAATCGTCCGGCTGAGGGATGGCCCCCATGTTTCCTTCATCCTCGAACATAAATCGGGAGCCCGTGTCATTTTTTACGCTGGAGACCATCAAGACGGGTGTGAACTTGAACTGCTCGAACTCCGGCGCGGTCCTCAGGGTGCTCAGGAAGCTAAAGCCTTCAAAAATGCTCTCCATCATGATATCAAGGACCACCAAGTCGGGCCGGCTCTCCTTGATCCTATCGAGCCCTTTTCTCGCATCGGTCGCAACGGCCACTTCATATCCGCCCGACTTGAGAATCATTTCGGTCGTTTTGACAAAATCGCTATCGTCATCGACAATGAGTATTTTCCCTTTTGGGTCCATGAGCACCTCCAGAGGAAGAAGCAAGGGCCTGCAACAAGACACAGGTCTACGACTGCATTCAAAACAAAGAGTGGAAGGGGTCGGATGGTAATAACGAGCGGGAGAAAATCAAACCAGAGTGGAGGTTCTGCTCACTTAATCGGATCAGCGAAGGATCAGCGGGAATTTCGAGTAAAAACGTTTCGACCGGCTGTTTTCACGGCTGAAATGTAACGAAATAATTCCCCTATGTCAATACCGCGCATGTGCATCTTGCGGTGAATGTGCATTCTCTTCCACCACCCTGTCAAATGCGCCTCCGTTCACATCGTGCAAAAAGACCCTTTCCCCCGCCCCGGGGGATGATACAATCGATCCGCGAGTCGCAACCACGGAATAACCATCCCTAGACGGGAGGCCGCATGGTGTTCAAGACAGTGACCTGGTATAACCGCCTGGGCACGAAGATAAGCATCCTGACCTGCTTGTTGATGATTCTTTTCGTCGGAATCTACACGCTCATTTCAATCCAGAACCAGCGCGACCGTCTCATCGAAGAGGTAATAAAAAACATCAGCCTGCTCAGCGACACGATTAAGCTCAGCTCGCGCGAGGACATGCTCCACTATGCCCCCGAACGGCTCCACGGCCTTGTGGACACCATCGGCAATCAGCAATCCATCCAGAAGGTCCGCATCTTCAACTCCCTGGGCACGATAATCTATTCGTCCCACAAACCGGAGATGGGCCTGGCGGTGGATAAACAGGCCGAACAATGCTACCGGTGCCACGCAGTCCGGAAACCCCTCGAAAAGCTCGATACCCCCGAGCGGGCCAGGGTCTTCAGGTCCTCTCAAGGTGACCGCGTGCTGGGCATGATCAACCCCATCTATAACGAGCCCGACTGCTCGAACGCCTCGTGCCACGTTCATTCCGCCGAGCAGAAGGTCCTCGGCGTACTCGATGTGGACGTCTCGCTGCAGCCCATGGATGAGCGCATCGCGGCCGCGGAAACCAAGCTGGTGCTCATCGGCCTGATCTCGATCATCGCGCTCGCGCTCGTCGTAAAGCTGCTGATGAGATACCTGGTGAGCCTGCCCCTCAAGGAACTCATAGAAGGCACCTTCCGCGTGGCGGCTGAGGACCTTGATTTTCAAATCCCGGTGAGGGCCGAGGACGAGATCGGCCTTTTTGCCCGCTCGTTCAACAATATGACCCAGGAGCTCAAGAAGGCCCAACTCTCGCTCACGCAGTGGGGAAGCCGGCTCGAACAGATGGTGGACGAAAGGACGCGGGACCTTCAGGAGGCGCAGCAGCAGCTCATCCGCAGCGCCAAACTCGCCTCGCTGGGCAAGCTTTCCGCCGGCATCGCCCACGAGATAAATAATCCCCTGACGGGCATACTCACGTTCAGCCAGCTTCTCATGGAGCAGTTCCCTCCCGAGAGCAGCGAGCATCAGGACCTCAAGGTGATCCGCCAGGAAACGATCCGGTGCCGCAACATCGTGCGCGGCCTTCTCGAATTCGCGAGGCAGACGGCCCCCGAAAAGCGCTCGGTCCGCATTCACGACCTGCTTGACGAAGTGCTGCGCATGGTCTCGAACCAGGAATCCTTTCAGAATATCGAGCTCAAGACCGACCTGGACGCCAACCTTCCGCAGGTCATGGCGGACCGGGACCAGTTGAAGCAGGTGTTCCTGAATATCATCCTTAACGCCTCCGATGCCATGCCGGAGGGCGGGCTGCTGAAAATCGAAACGCGATGGCTGCCGGACCCGGGCCTGCTTACCCTCCGCTTCACCGACACCGGCGCCGGAATCAGTCCCGAAAATCTCGATAAGCTCTTCGATCCATTTTTTACGACAAAGAAGATGGGCACGGGCCTCGGACTCGCCGTTTCCTATGGTATCGTCAAGGCGCACGGGGGAAATATCGAGGTTCAAAGCAGGCCGGGACAGGGAACCATATTGACCCTCACCCTGCCCGTGGAACAATGCGCGGATATTCCGGAAGACCTGGGACACGGGCCGTGAGTAGATTGAGGGATTGAGGGATTGAGGGATTAGCGGATTGGGGGATTAGCGGATTGGGGGATTAGCGGATTGAGAGATTGAGGGATTGGCGGATTGAGAGATTGAGGGATTGGCGGATTGAGGAATTAGCGGATTGAGAGATTGAGGGATTGGCGATCGCGATCAGATCGCCGAATCCCTCAATCCCTCAATCCCTCAATTCCTTAATCCTTTAATTTTTAAATCCTATTCAAGCTCGAAGAACATACAAAATTCGCAGAATGCCGAAATCTTGTCGAGTTCCGACGCGGGGCCGATAAATCTGACGCCGGCTTCGGTCAGGTCGCGGCTTCTGAAGTTCTTGACGCTCATTATCTGGCATTTTAGCTTTCGAACCATCTGCTCATTGGGCAGGCTGAAGGTAAGCAACCCATACATGCCCTGAATCATCGCAACCATCGGCTGAAAACCGAGGCAGCACCCGCCGTGGCTTATATCCTTCATGTCGGCCGGAAAGGGAGTGGCGCTCCCGGGTCCCATGAATTCGGTTTCGATATTGACCCTAATTCTGCGGTGTTTTCTAATTTGTTTTACTTCCAGCTCGCCGGGATAGTCGACGCAGATCACGTCCTTCAGCACCCGCTGTCCGCACCTGGTTCGGAACGTGTACAGCCATCCCGAATCGAAATACGAGCACATGAAATCGCCTTCGATCGCGCTTGTGAGCCTCTCGTTTATTACTACCACGGGTTCTTTAATCAGGATGTATTCGCCGTGAACCGCGCCCACCACCTTTGACCTGGTCCTGTACAAGGGGTTCGAGATGCTGCGGATAACAAGTTCTCCGCCTATGCTCAGAGGGAGCTCCTTTATCGCCTGCCCCGGCCCCGCCGCCGAGTTGACTTGCCCGGCGCCCTCGCTGTGTTGCATCACTCCCCTCCCGCATCCGAAATCCTGCCAGACACAGGCGTGCAGGTCGGCCACTGCCCGACTTGTTTCAGACGCTTACCCGTGATCGGGATTTTGCCCGCCCGCCGTCGTCATCGAACGGTCCGCCTTCACCACCGACAACACTCCCGAGGGAACGCGAACGAAATACTGGATCACCATCACCAGGCCGAGCACCAGCAAAAGATCACTCGTATACATGCCTCACCTGTGGGTATTGACGTATATGGATGTGAAATCGGCCATTTGCCACCCTTGCAATGCCCCGACACGCAAGCTTTACCGACAAACTTCAAACTTCCGGGGGTCAAGGTGGTAATCGGCTGTTTCGCGCGCAACGATGAGAAGAATTATTACCGGGTGAGGAAAAAATCAGACAAAAGCGGAATTCGGCTCAAAACACCGCCAAATATGGAGAGTAAGGCTCGGACGGCAGGCTGGAAAGCCTGCCCCACGTCCAACCGGCGTTAAGCAATCGGTATTGCCCTCAGGTTGACGGCCATGGGCGCAAGCCGGGACCCGGGTCTTTAAGCGCTTCCCGGGTCCCGGCTTCAGGGATTCAAGCCAATGCTTTACGGATCGCATCCAAAAGCTCGTCGGCTTCCGGAGGCTTCTCGATGTATGCCGCCGGTTCGGGGACTTCGACTCCCTCGTACTCGTCCACGACTTTCTGAGAATGGAAAAAGGTCTTCTTCGAAAGGCCCGAGACCATGATCACGGGAATGTTCCTCAAACCGGGGTCTTTTCTGACCTCGCGATACATGTAAATCCCGCTTTCTTTCGGCATCATTACATCCATGATGATCAAGGCGGGCTTATGCGCGCGGGCCATCTCCAAACCCTCCTGGCCGTTCTTGGCCGCCATGGGTTTGTAGCCGCTCGTTTCGAGGAGCGTCGTCATGAACACCCTTATATCCTGCTCGTCATCGACTACCAGAATTCTTTTTGACATGGCGCGAATCCTTCCAAGTTAGAAAACCGTTACACTGGTCTGGGCCGCGGCGGGGGCGCCGCAAAGTATCGCTCCCGGACGGCGGCGGCCGCATCATGATCCTATCGGAAGCGTGAACTGCTTCAGGGGGTTTCTTATCGCCATGACGTGGCAATGCGCATACCTCGAAACGCTTGCGACCGTTTTCCCGCGGTCCTCGAAATCGGACTTGCCCAGCGCGCCCATGACGATCAGGTCGATATCGTTTCTCTTCGCGTACCGGATTATCTCAATGTCCGGGGCGCCGCACGCGATCACGAATTCGTAGGCTTTGAAATCCCCAAGCCGATCCAGGTAGGCGGTCCTGAGGTTTATCTGGGCCTCGTCCATGATTCCCTGATCGAAAAAGGCCTGGCCGTCTTTGCCTTGTCCCTCCGGAATGTCTTCATCGACGACGTTTCGCGCATACTGGAACGACGAATGGGGCACGTGCAGGATGTGGAGTTTGGCATTGTATTTCCTGGCGAGGTTGAGCGCGTGAAGGAAAGCGATGTTGGCGTCCTCGGAAAAGTCCGTGCAATACAGGATATTTTTATAGTCCACCATGGCGTGCTCCTTTCAAATCGAGTGTTAAGTACGTCGACTCAAGCCGGGGGCAATCGGTCCCGCCCGACTTCCCCGGATTTCGTAACCGTTCACCGCGGAGACGCGGAGGGCGCAGAGAAAAACCGGACCTACATAGAACTCCAGGTAAAATTTCAAGAAACCGCTTCACCGAAGAAGCTGAGGGCTACCCGCGACTCAATAAATTCAAACTGCTTTTTCTCTGCGCCCTCTGCGGCTCCGCGGT
Organism: Syntrophobacteraceae bacterium; assembly: GCA_049300095.1. GTDB lineage: Bacteria > Desulfobacterota > Syntrophobacteria > Syntrophobacterales > Syntrophobacteraceae > SbD1. The sequence goes on along the minus strand of JBAQYM010000251.1, from coordinate 17,905 downwards.
GAATTCTTACCGGATTTCATGCGATTTTCCGGGCGGGCAGCCTGATTGTAAATTTTGCCCCCCTGCCCTTCTCCGATTCCACCCTTATTTCTCCCCCGTGCTCGCGCACGATTTTCTGGGTGATCATGAGTCCCAGTCCGGTCCCCCTTGTTCCCTTGGTGCTGAAAAAGGACCGGAAAATCTTATCCTTGGTTTCCCCGTCCAGGCCGCATCCGGAATCGATGACCTGGTATTCGATTCCTCCCCCCTGAGTACAGGCCGTGCGGATCACAACCTCTTTGGGTCCCCCGGTGTGCTCGACGTCCATGCACGCATCGAACGCATTGCCCGTGAGATTGAGGAGGCAGCAATGAATCGCCTCCGGGTCCAGGAGGATCTCAGGGGCGTTTTCGTCGAGTTCCAGGGCAAATTTTATGTTGCACTCACAGGATCGCTGGAGCATCAAATGGTGGATATCCCTGGCAACCTGATTGGGATCGACCGGTTTGTAGTCCGGTTCCCTTTCCTTGGCGTAATTCAGAAGGTCGAGCGCCAGGTTCTTTATTTTCTCCACGTTGCCCTTGACCATCTCCCAACCCTGGGACAGGTAGTCATCCTTGCCCAGTTCCATCCCTTTCTCGACGACGTAGATGCCTCCCTTGAGCCCCCCGATGATGTTCTTGATCGCATGGGCCAGGGTGGCGACCGTCTGGCCCACGGCGGCGAGCCTTTCCGCTTCGAGCAGTTTTTGGGTCTTTTCATAAACGAGACGCTCGAGCCCCGTGGTGTACTCGCGAAGCTTCGCCTTCATCCAGATTCTTTCCCGCGCCCTCTTGAGAGCTATATCGAGGGCATCGTCGTTTATCGGTTTCGTTATGAAGTCGGCCGCCTCGAACTGAAGGCTCATTATTGCGAGTTCGAGATCGCCGTGCCCGGTTATCATAATCACTTCCGTATCGGGCTTTTCGTACTTGATCCGGCGCAGGAGTTCAATCCCGTCCATTCCCGGCATTTTTATGTCGGTAAGGACAATCGGAGGGACGGCGATCCTGAGAACGCCCAGGGCCTCCTCGCCCGATGAAGCCGTCAGCACGTCATAGCCGCTGTCCGCGAGCGTTATGCCGAGGGTTTTCCGGATGCCTTCCTCATCGTCCACGAGCAGGATTGAATTTTCCATCATGCCTCCCCGCATACGGGAAATTGAATGATGAAGTTCGAGCCTCTCTCCTCCCCGACCTCGACTTTGATGGTCCCCTCATAATCCTGAACGATGCCGTAGCTTATGGACAGGCCGAGTCCCGTCCCCCTGCCGACCCGCTTCGTCGTGAAAAAGGGCTCGAAAATCCTGTCGAGAAGCCCCCGGGGAATCCCGATGCCGGTATCTTCCACTTCGGTCGTTATTTTACCGGAATCGAGCCGGGTCCTGAGGGAGATCTTCTTCTCGATATCGTTGCGGCCGAGTTTTTCACACCTGTCTTCTATGGCGTCCCTGGCGTTTATGAGCAGGTTGATGAAAACCTGTTCGAGCCTGTTGCTGTTGGCGTAAATGGGCGGCAACTCCTCCTCGAGGGCCTTCTCGACCACGATCTCCCTCAGCTTCAACTGCTGCATGAATATCGCCAGCGCCCGTTCGAGCGCCTCGTTTACGTTCACCTTTTCTTTTTTTACTTCCGATTTCCGCCCGAATTCCCTCAGGTGGTTTATTATCCCGGATGCCCTGTCAACATGGCTGTCGATCTCCTCGGCCATGGTCTTGAGGATGTCCTCCCTTATGGGCTCGTTTTTCCTGATCTTCTTTATGATGAAGCTGCTCGCCGTCTTCATCACCGAAAGCGGCTGATTCAACTCGTGCGCGATGGCCGTCGCCATCTCCCCCAGGGTCGCCATCTTGCTGGCCTGGATCAGGTGCTGCTCGGCCATCAGCCTCTTGGTGATGTCGCTCGTGGTGAGGAGAAACGCTTCACGGCCGAGGTATTCGGAAGGGGATACGCGAATGTTCACATAGATGGTCCTGCCGTCTTTCGTCATATGCCGGACGTTGGTCAGGGTGTCCGTATGCCTGATGTCATGAAGAGAGTCGCCGCTTTCCTCGGGCTCGAAGACATCCCTGAAATAGTCCCGCAGGATCTCCTCCTTTTTATATCCATAGACGCTATAAACCATGTCGTTGCAGTCGATGATCTTGAGTTCCCGGTCCAGAACAAAGACCGGATTCGGGATATTGTTGAATATCTCCCGGTATTTTTTCTCCGATCTCCTGATCTCTTCCTCGAGCACCTTGCGTTCCGTCACGTCGACGCTCATCTCCATGACCGCCGTGATGTTTCCCTGTGCGTCCTTGAGCGGAGAGGTGCGGCAGATCCAGAACGAACTCTTGCCCTCCTTGGTTATCCCGGTTTCCTCGCTGAGATGGGACTCTCCGTCTTCAAACGTCATGAGAACGGGACAGAACTCGCACGCATGGCTCCTGCCCTTGTAGATTTCATAGCAATATCCCCCGGGATAGCGGCCGAATGTTTCCGCGAACTCCCGGTTGTAGCGGAGCAGCCTGAGCTTCCTGTCCTGCACGGTGATGTAGCAGGGCACCTGCTCGAACAATTCCTGGTACTCGTTTCGCTGCTTATTGAGCTCCTCCTGTTTTTCCGCGATCTGGGTTGCCATCGCATCGATGGCGTGCGCCATCTGCCCGATTTCGTCCTCCCAGTGCATGTCGATCGCGTGATGGTACTCGCCTTTCGCAATGTGCCGCGTCCAGGTGATCAGCTTCTTTATCGGGCGGTTGACGAACAGGAAGAGGAATGAAACGATTATGGCGGAGGTCGCGAGAAAACTGATGATCGCCAGGACTATGATCCGTGTTTCGTAAGCCTTTATCCCCTTGTCGGTCTCCTTTAAGGAGACGACGACATCGATGGCCCCGAGGACCTTTTTGTCCTGGGGATGGACATGGCAGGGTTCCGAGGCGCAACTGGCTTCATTATAGATCGGACTGATGATGCCGAGCAGCCTGTAGCCGTCCGGGGATTCGAGTATGCGCGTTCTGCCGGCGATCGGCAACTCTTCGAGGGGCGGTTCCGTCCTGTGGCAGATGTCGCATGCTTCGGCCTTTATGCTGGTGGTCTTGTCCACTTCGCTCTGAATGCTCGAAAATTTGATCTGCCCCTGCTTGTTATAGATGCGGATATTCTCGATGCCTTCCTGCCTGCCGATATTCTTGGTTATTTCATTGATGTCGTCTCTCGAATTGAGCATCATGGCGTAATGGGTGCCCAGCTTGATGGTGTTCCCGAGCCGGTCGCACGACGTGCTGATGCTCTCCAGCGTGTTTTCCTTCTGGTAATTGATATTGAAGTAAGCCCAGGTGAATATACTGACGAAAAGGACCAGCCCCACCAGGACTATGAGCCTGGAGATAAGACTGCGGTAGATTCTGACTGTGCCCTTGAACATGGCCGTCCCCGTGTTTGGCGAGCGTTCACCGGAGTGACAGATTGCAGGACCCGTCCTCTATTATTCATGCCGTTTGGCCCCCTCGCGGCAGACTCCTCGCAAAGGACCGCGTCACCGCAAGATTGAGGTCCAGCCGCAGGCCGCTCTCCGGCAATCCCAACCCAAGGCCGATCAATTGCGGCAGGTAGAGTATCGAAATTGCCGGGCTTTCGCCCCTCTTTGCGGAAATTTTCTTTTGCCCGATATCGAGGTTCATCTGGCACATCGGGCAAATCGTAACGATGCAGTCCGCGCCTTTGGCGGCTTCAAAAATGTCCGCGACAAGTTCGAGCGCCAGGTGTTTTTTCGTAGTCATAAGGCCCGCGCCGCAGCATCTGGCGCCCATCGACCAGTCGAGAACGTCCGCCCCCGTTGCGCGGATAAGCGCATCCATGGACGCGGGCCGTTCCGGATCGTCGAAGACCCTGTACGGGCGAAGCGCCTGGCACCCGTAATACGGAGCGACCTTCATCCCCACTAATTTTCCCACCGCCGAGCCTCTGTGGGAGCGGCTTGCAGCCGCGATGTGGGGACCGTCCCCAGCCGCAAGGTGGGAGCGGCTTGCAGCCGCGATCTTTTCAGCCCCGATATCGTTTGCCAGCACGTCGAGCAGGTGCCTCACGCGGATGCCCCCGGCATAGGAGAGCCCCTCGGTTTCGAGCGCCTGGTTAACCAGCCCGGCCGTCCCGGCGTTGCGCCGCATGTGATCGTCAGCCCTTACCAGGTTGAGGTAGCAGGCGCTGCACGGGACCAGCACATCGGCCCGCGTTTGCGACCTTTCCGCAAGGGCGAGGTTTCGCGCCGGAAGGGCCAACGAGAGCAGGTAGCTCGATGTGTCCGCGGCGCTCGCGCCACAGCAGGTCCAGTCATCCAGTTCGACAAGTTCCGACCCCAAGGCCGCCATGACCGCGCGCACCGAGATGTCGTATTCCCTTGCCGAACCTTCCAACGAGCATCCGGGGTAATACAGGTACTTCATCGCGCCGCCTCCAGTTCCTTCACCTTCCGGTAGATGCCGTCCAGTTTGCCCCGTCCGCTAAAACTCGGCATCCGCGCTTCGAGTTTGCCTTTGAGCATGAGCCTTATCCCAAGAGGCGTGAAGCCCAGGGGAACAACCGGGTTCTTGAGGGCAAGAAAGTACCTTCCCATCAGCTCGGCTTCCCGGACCCGTCCGTACTTGCGGACCGTTTTGAGAAAGGCCCTGTAGAAGAAGGGGCTCTTTTTGTCCTTGAACCATCCCTGTTCCGTCGCCGCCCTTTTCAGGGCCGCCATCGTGTCGGTGAGAGGCAGCCCCCGCGGGCAGCGGAGCGTACAGGTATAGCAGCTCGAACAGAGCCAGAATGTGCGGCTGTTGAAAATCTCTTCCTTCAAACCTGCCCGCACCAGCATCCAGAGCTGCCGGGGCGTGTAATCCATCTCCCGCGAACTGCCGCAGGAACCGCTACAGGTCCCGCACTGCATGCAGGCCCGCAGGTTTTTCCCGATCTCGATCAGCAAATCCGCAGCGGGCGCCTTGGAACTAATTGCAGCTTCATTTTCAGCCATCGACTCCGCCTTTCGTATCTATTCCAGGGCCGCATCCAGCATGGCCAGGACCTGCCGGTCGCCGTGGCCGCGGATGACCGAGGCGCTGTTGGGGCATATTGCGGCACAGGCCCCGCATCCCCGGCAGGCGAGTTCGTCCACCTCGATTATCTCTTCCTCATCGTTTCGCCGCCTGGCGTCGTAAGGACAGGTCGAAACGCACCTCTCGCACAGCGAACACAGGCTGTGCCGCACCTCGGAAACCCCGGCCCCCACCGGGACCTCCTCCCGGTCCAGCATCCCCAGGGCCCGCTGCGCGGCTGCCTGGGCCATCGCCACGGATTCGGGAATCGAGCGGGGCGAGTGGGCCACGCCGCAGATAAAGACCCCCTGCTTCCGGGATTCGACCGGCTGCCATTTGTACTCGGCTTCCTTGAGAAACCCGTCTTCGTTGACCTCGATCCCGAACAGGCCGGCAAGGCCCGCCTGCTCGTTGGGGACCACCCCGGTGCTCAGTACGAGCATATCGGGCTCGATAACGACGTCCCGGGACAGGATGGGGTCCCGCGTCATGATCCTTATGCGACCTCCGCTTTCAAGGCTGACCACGGGTTTTTCCTCGGGCGCGTACTGCATGAAGATGACGCCCTCCCGCCTTGCCCTGGTGTAATAAGCTTCGAGAAACCCGTAGGTCATGATGTCGCGGTAAAGGATATAAATGTCGAGGTCGGGCTTGCGCTCCTTGAGGGCGAGCGCATTCTTGAGGGCGGAAGCGCAGCATACCCGGCTGCAATAATTTCTGCCCTCCTCGCGGGAGCCCACGCACTGAATCATCGCCACCTTTTCGAGCGTGGCGGGATCGAGCGCGCCGCTTCGGATGCGGTCCTCCAGCTCCAACTGCGTCAGGATCGATTCGCTTTTTCCATAACAGTAGGCCTGGGTGGGGGCTTCCGTTCCTCCGGTCGCCAGGATCGCGACCCCGTGCTTCAGGAGTTCGGCCCCGCCGCCTTCGAGTTCGATAGTGGTCAGAAAATCGCCCCCCCCGCCCTGCGAATGGATCACATCCGCGCCTTTGTAGACTGAAATGTGCGGATGGCCCTCGACGCGGACGATCAATTTATCCACGAGGTCCGTCGCGGAGGTCCCGTCGATCGTGCGGTGGACCCGGCGCGCCAACCCGCCCAGGGCGCCGCTTTTTTCAATGAGATCGACCTTGAATCCATGGTCCGCGATGGCCAGGGCCGCCGTCATTCCCGCAACGCCCCCTCCGACGACCAGCGCTTTTTGCACCATTCGCCTGAGAGCGGGAGAGGTGGGATTCATGCCCTTGAGCTTTTCCAGGGACATTTTCAGGTCGATTTCGATCTCCTTGCGCACCCGGCGGGCATCCGCGTCCTTCCCCCGAAAAGCGGGGGTGCGGATATCGACGACATCCATGAGCGTGGGGGCCAGCCCAATTTCCCGCCCGAGGGCGGGCAGTTTCATGCGGTAGAGGTAAGGCATGCATGCGCCGATCAAGACCCTGTTGAAGGCGTCTTCCCCGAGCTTTTGGACAATGCCCTCCCAACCCGATTGCGTGCAGACCCTCTCGATCTGAAAAACCCCCGCGACCGAATCCCACCCGGCAAGCCCGGATGCCAGCTCCTTCATGTCGAATGCCGCTGCGGAAGCCTCCCCGCACGTGCACAGGACCACGGCGGTCCGGGGCAATTCCCTGGAAACATCCCGCAACATGTCCCCGCCCCGGCCCGGGGTCGAGAGGCCGCCCCCCTTCGAATGGATCAGCATCGATGCTTCGAGCGAGGCGGAATCGGCCTGGATGACCGATTCGGAGATGTCTTTCAACCCGGAAAAGGACCCGCCGGCAAAAATGCCCTCACGGGTGGTTTTACCGGTGAAAAAGTTGTCCGTCCGGCAGAACCCCGAGGGATTGAGCTCAATGCCGCACACCCCCGCCAGGGCTTCCCCCCCCACGGGCGGCCGCTGACCGGCGGCGAGCACGACGAGATCGAACGCCTCGTCCCGGTCCCGCCCCTCGATGTCCACGTAGTGCAACCTCAAAGAGCCGCCCGTTCCGGGTTCGACCGAGTGGACCCTGGTGCGCACAAAACGCACCCCCGATTCCTTCTCCGCCGAATCCCGGTAGCGCTGGAAATCTTTCCCGTAAGTCCGCATGTCCATGTAGAAAATTGCCGTATCCGCGGCGCCCGCGGATTTCGCTTTTGCGAGCAGGGCTTCCTTGATGGAAAACATGCAGCAGACCGACGAGCAGTAATCGGCGTTCTCCTGGAGGTTTCTCGACCCGACGCACTGGAGCCAGGCTATGCTTTCCACGGGTCTTCCGTCGCCCGGACGCAACAGTTTTCCCGCATTCGGCCCCGTTCCGCTGATAAGCCGCTCGAACTCGATGCTGGTGATGACATTGGGCAGGACGCCGTATTCATACGTGTTCGTTCCCCGCGCCGGGTCTGAGAACCCGCATCCGGTCGCCATAACGACGGCGCCCACCTCGATTTGGCGCTCCCTGCTCGTCACCGTGCTTTCATACTCGCCCACAACCTTGGATATCAGGGCGTCGATATCGAAGGGCTTCATCAGGTAGTCGCGGGCCCCGATTTTCATGGCCTCGACGGCCGTTTCCACCGTCGCATACGCGGTCATCATGAGGACCGGCAGGTCTTCCCGCATTTCCTTTGCAAGCGCAAGGACCTCGACGCCGTCCATCCCGGGCATCTTGATATCCAGGAGCATCAGCCCGTAGTCGTTTTTCGAGAGCATCTCGACGGCCTCTTTGCCCGATTCGGCCATATCGACGCTAAAGCCTTCGTCCAGCAGCCATTCCTTGAGCGAGCTGCGAACGACCAGCTCATCGTCAACCACCAGGACGCGGAAGGCCCGGCGCGCATCGAGCCGCAGGTTGATTGCGCCGGTCGGGCAGATCTTTTCGCACTCTCCGCACCGCGTGCAGGCGGCCGTATCGATGACGAACCGATTCGGGATATTATGCGGGACCGGGAGATAGACGGCCTTTCGCGCGGTCAGGCCGGCGTTGAACTCGTCGGGGACCTCGACGGGGCACACGGTCGAGCATTGCCCGCACCCTATGCATTTTTCGGCGTCTATAAAAGAGGGCGCGGCGAGCAAAGTGGCCTGGAATTTCCCGGGCTCGCCCTCGAGGGTAACCATTTCAGTCCCGAGCATGATCTCGATGTTTTCATGAAACAGGCCTTTTCTCAGGCAAAACTGCGACGAGGCGTCGGGATTTATCGTCGGAAGCATCCTGCACATGCCGCAATGGTCGCTCGGGAACTGACAGTCCAGCCGGCTGAGGATACCGCCGATATGTGGCGCCTTGTCTATCAGGAAAACACGGTAATTCATCTCGGCAAGGTCGAGGGCCGACCGGATTCCGCCGATACCCGCGCCGATGACCAGGGCCGAACCGGTTTTTGTTTCCATGAAATTACCTCGTGAGAGAATCTGTGGGAGCGGCTTCCAGCCGCGAGTTTCCACCGTCATGCCGGCGAAAGCCGGAATCCGGGGCATTTCTACCCCAAGTTGCTAAAACGATGCTGGATTCCGGCTTCCGCCGGAATGACGGTCTTAGCGACTTGCTCGCAATCGAATATAGATGCATCCGTCAAACGCAACATTTATCCTTAATCCTTAATCCTTCCCGCCCGTTACTTCCGAAAACTCCTTCTCGCGGAAAGCCGAGAGCGGCGGTTCGTCGTCAAGGCTCGCTCCCGCGGTGTAGGCGAAGGCCTTCTGCACGCCATGCGCAATGGTGCGAAAAAGCTCCATCACCGGGACGCCGTTGGGACAGGCGTTCGAGCACTGGCCGCAGCCGATGCAGGCCGTGCTCATGTGCGCCATGCGCGTAAGATGATAAAATACCGTGTCGGTGGGCATTTTTATGATGCCCTTCCGCTTCGCCCAGCGCAGATACTGAACGGGCTCATGGTCGAACACATCGGTTGTAAATACGCATTCCCGGCAGTAGCACACGGGGCATGCGACCCGGCAGTTGTAGCAGTTGACGCAATTGCCCAGGTAGCTCATCAGCTTTTCGACATCCGATACCGCCGCTCCGGTGCTCTCGAACATCCGGTCCCGGTATGCCGCGCGCTCGCCGACAAGGCGCGCCACGGCTTCCCGCCGCGACTCGGGGATTTCACTTTCCGGCAGGTCGAGGCCCCCCAGGGCCCTTTCGCCCTTTTCCGTATTGGCGATCAGGGGCAGGGACGTCCAGATATCGTTTCCCAGCAACCCCACTGCGATATCGGCCCCCTCGGGAACGGGATACTCGCACGATTTGCAGGCCGGAGATATGTCGCAACCGTTCCATGACCCCTCTTCGCCTCCGAGGATCTTCCGGTAGAACCCGAGGGTCGAACCGGCCCCATCCCCCGATGCGGCGAAACGGCCGTAATCGGTATTGCCGAATGCCCCCAGGCAGTCCACCCCGATCAGCAGCACTTCCTCGGGACTTCCCTGTTTCAGCTTCACCAGTTCGATAAAGGCCCGGATCTCGCAAGGCCGGAGGACGGCCGCTATTGTGGCGCCGGATTTTTTCCTCGTAAGCCTCGATAGGAGCCTGGCCGCGTTCATGGGAAATGCCGGCGCGAGGGGATCGGCCCCTTCGAGCTTGTCGGAATCGCTCACCAGGGCAGGCATTACCGCATTTTTCATGGGCAGGTGATCCGACACGAGTATTGCGGAGACTACCTGCCTGTCGAGCAGCATTTTCAGGAAGCTTCTGATTGCCGCGGCCGGGTCCCGGTTTTCCACCGCCAGTCTTGCCGTGATGGCCATGATTTCTCTCCAAATTATGAAAGTCTTTATCCCGTTATAAGACCATCCGCGTGCGCAGCTCGTTGGGGCCGATTGCCTTAACTTCGTCCACGAGCGCCCGCATGGTTTGAGCAAAATCGATTCCTTCGCTTGCCCCGATCCACGTCATCTTCAGCCGCCGCTCGTCGAAGCCGAACCTGGGAAGTATTTCACCCAGCAGCTTGATGCGCCGCCTCGCCTTGAGGTTGCCGTTGATGTAGTGACAGTCGCCGGGGTGGCATCCGCTGACCAGCACGGCGTCGGCCCCCTCGAGAAGGGCCTTGATGATATATTTCGGATCGACCATGCCCGTGCACATCATGCGGATCATGCGCACGTTGGGGGGCTGAACCAGCCGCGAGGTCCCCGCAAGGTCGGCCGCGGTGTACGTACACCAGTTGCAAACGAAAGCGATGATTGTCGGCTCATATTCGACCATCTTACCTGCTCCTGTCGGTCCGAGTGATTTCATGCTGAGATTGTGTTCAAGATGGTGCTGATGTCCGGGTTTCGGTATCAGACAACATCGTCAAGAATTCCCTCGATTTCTGCAAATATCTGCCTGGATGTAAAATGCTTCACACGGGCCGCCCCGCTGGGGCAGAAGGCCGCGCAGCTTCCGCATCCCTTGCAGACGGCTTCGTTCACCTCGGAAACGCCCCGGCGCTCGTTGAACTCAATCGCCGAGTAGGCGCACAGCTTGATGCAGGTCTGGCAGCCCGCGCAGATGTCGGGGTCGATCCACGAAGTGACCGGGGAAACCTCGACTTTGCCGCGGGCCGAAAGGGCCATGGCCTGGGCCGCGGCGCCCGATGCGTGTGAAACCGTATCGGGAATGTCCTTCGGACTCTGGCAGGCCCCGGCGAGAAAAATACCGTCCGTGGCGGTGGAAACCGGTCCCAGCTTCGGGTGCTCTTCCAGGAAGAACCCATCCCCACCCTGGCTTATGCCGAAGATGCGGGCCACCTCGGGGGCGTTTTTGCGGGCCTCCATGGCCGTGCACAGGACCGCCATGTCCACGGGGATTCTCACGCGCCTCCCCATGAGGGTGTCCTCGCTGACCACGATCAGCTTCCTGTCGCCGGAAGGGGTGGTTTCTTCGAGGATTTCCGCGGGCTTTCCCCGGATGAATTCGACCCCTTCCTCCTGGAGCCTCTTGTAGAACTCCTCATAGCCCTTGCCGTAGCAGCGCATGTCTATGTAAAAGTTATGGACCCTGGTGTCGTGCCCGACTTTTTCCTTTATCAGGTGGCCGTACTTGAGAGCGTACATGCAGCAAACGCGCGAGCAGTACGCATGGTGGTTCACATCGCGGCTGCCCACGCAGTGGATTATTGCGATGCTCGAAGGCTTCCCGCCGTTTTTCATCAGGATTTGCCCGCCGGTGGGACCCACGGCGTTGTTTAGCCTCTCGAATTCGAGGCCCGTGTAGACCTCGCCGAACCTCCCGTATCCGTAGTTTTTTAGCGGCGAGGGGTCCAGTGTGTCAAAGCCGGTGGCGACTATGATCGACCCGACGCTGACCTCGACCTCCTCATCTTTCATCGAGTGATCGACCGCCGAGCGTTCGCACACCCGGACGCACTCCATGCATTCCGAACAGATCCCGCAGTTGAGGCACCGGTCCGCCTCCGCCTTCGCGGCCTCCTCGGAAAAGCCGAGACTGACTTCCTCGAACGAAATCTTTGCCCGTTCGGGATCGATATGGCTTATTTCCGACCTAGCAAGCGCCGGGGTCGTTTTGGGAATCTCGCGCCAGTTTTTCCCGTTTCCCCCGGCCGCCTCGATTTCCTTCGCCGCCGTAACGGGCTTTTCCCCCCGCAGATAGAGATCGATTGCCTCGACCGCCCTGTGAGCGGCGGCAACCGCTTCGATTACCGTGGCAGGACCGCTCACCGCGTCGCCGGCGGCAAAAACATCCGGCTCGGAAGTGCGCATCGTGGACTCTTCGGCCACAATCCTGCCTCGCCTGCCCACCTCGACGCCGCAGTCCGAACAGCACCCCGACTCCGGTTCCTGGCCGATCGCCGGGATGATCGCGTCGCACTCGATCGTGAATTCGGACCCCTCGACGGGAACCGGCCGCCTTCGGCCGCTTTCATCCGGCGGTCCGAGCTCCGTTTGGATACACCGCAGCCCCGAAACCTTTCCCGCAATGCCCTCCACGGCGACCGGCGCGGTGAGGTATCGGATCAGGACGCCTTCCGAAAGCGCGTCACGGATTTCCTCATCAAAGGCGGGCATCTCTTCCCGGCTCCTGCGGTAGACGATCGTGACCTCTTCGCTACCCAGGCGCAGGCACGTTCTCGCCGAATCTATCGCGACGTTTCCGCCCCCGACGATCACAACGCGCCTGCCCGGAGGATCGAGTCTTCCCAGGCCGGTTTCCCGGAGAAAATCCGTTGCCTGGAGAATGCCGCCGAACTCGGTCTCGCCCGCGACGTTTAGCCTGAGCGGGCCGTGGGCCCCGATGCCGATGAACACGGCCTTGAATCCCCGGCCCCTCAAGTCGTCGAGCGTAAAATCGCTCCCGAACCGCTTCCCGGTCTCGACCGTGATCCCGTGCCGCAGGACGTGCTCGATTTCCCGGTCCAGCACCTCCCGGGGCAACCTGTATTCAGGGATTCCGACCCGGAGCATCCCGCCCAGGACCGGAAGGGCCTCAAAAATCGTGACCCCGTAGCCTTTCAGCCTGAGGTAGTACGCGACGGTAAGCCCGGCCGGTCCCGAGCCGATCACCGCCACCTGTTCCGGCCTGTCTTCAATGGAAGGGACCGGGAGCGCCGCTAGATCGACCCGGTCCGCGGCAAAGCGCTTGAGCTCTCGAATCGCCACGGCCGAATCCACTTCCGCCCGGCGGCACCCGGTTTCGCAGAAATGAGGACAAACGCGGCCGAGCACTCCCGGTAGGGGGAGGCGCTCCATTATCAATTCGACCGCTTCCTTGTATTTTCCCCGGCCCACGAGCTGAACGTAGCCCTGCACGTTGATCCCGGCGGGGCACGTTATGCGGCAGGGAGCGGGGTCTTTCTTGTCGATGGCGAAGGTGAACGGCACCGCCTGCGGAAAAAACCTGTAGATGGCCTTGCGTTGGCCCATCATCTCGTCGAATTCGTTGGGGATGGAAACGGGGCAGTTCTCGGCGCAAATGCCGCACCCCGTGCAGCGGTCTTCCCGGACGTAGCGCGACTTGCGGCGCACGCGCACCTTGAAATTTCCCACGTAGCCCTTTACCTCGGCCACTTCGCTGTGGGAAAGAAGCCTGATATTGGGACTCTGGCTAACGGCCACGGTCTTGGGCGTCGAGATGCAGGCGGCGCAGTCGAGGGTCGGGAAGGTCTTGTCGAACTGCACCATGTGTCCGCCGATGGAAGGGTCCTTTTCCACCAGGTGAACCTGAAAACCAGCCCTGGCGATATCGAGTGACGCCTGAATGCCGGCAATACCAGCCCCGACGACCAGAACGTCCGGGTGCACGTTCACTTCCCGCGAGGTAAGCGTCTTATGGAAATTGACCCGGTTTATGGCGGCGGCGGCCAGGGACTTGGCCTTTCGGGTAGCCTGCGCCGGGTCCTCCGTAACCCAGGAGCAATGTTCCCGTACGCATGCCATCTGGAAGTAATACGGATTGAGACCCGCCCGTTTGCACGCCGACTGGAAAGTTTTTTCGTGCAGCCTTGGAGAGCACGACGCAACCACGACCCGGTTCAGCCCCAGTTCGCGGATGTCTTTCTGGATCATCTCCTGCCCGGGGTCCGAGCACATGAATTTGTAGTCTCTCGCGACCACCACGTTTCCAAGGCCTCGGGCGAATCCGGCGACCTCTTCCACCGCCACCTTGCCGGCGATGTTCGTTCCGCAGTGGCAGATATAAAAGCCGATTCTGACAAGCATCATGCAACCCCACAGCCTTCAGTGTTGTTGGTTGAAATGACGTCCCTCACGTGGGCGTTTCCCTGTCCTCGCTCTCCTGGTTCCATGCCGCTTTCATCGCCTTGTCGAAAGGGCACTCGGCGCAGTCGAACTCCCGCTCGCACAGCTTGAAATTCACCACCCTCGCTTTCATCCAGACGCATTCCGTTTCCCCCGAATCGAAAGCGGGTGACTTTGGTTTTTCGTCGCGCGGATTCCTATATTTTCCGGACATCTGGATTTCCCGCCATCCATGATTGGTTTGCACCGCGATCGGATTGGCCTCGTCCGTGAGATCAGCAGGCAGGATCGATAGCTACCGCATTTCGCTAACGCCGACAGGAAAAGAGGAGATCGGATTGGGACGACCGTAACTGCCGATTTCTCTTTAAGGCAAGAGGCGTGCCATGCCGGTGGCGAGTCTTTCAAATGGGGGGTGCGCCCGCAATCCGGCGTCTTCAGGGAAGCAAAGGGAGCGAAAACGTCCCTTCTCACGCGGAAAAGTTTGTTTACTATTTATACACACTGATTAGAATTTAAACACATTACCGCTACGCGACGGTCTTGAGGATGATCATCGTCCCGGAGCGCCTTGAACGGGCTGTTGAAAACGGCCTTTACGTCCGGGCCGTTCCAACCAGGATCGGCTTGACGGACCGGCCGTGGACCGCGTTATGATACCGGCCACAGCCCGCGGATTACGGGAGCGGCTATCCGAACCTGTTCCCGGATTATGCTTAATTGCGTTCCCGCCGGTTATGGCGCGGTCTCCCGACCTCGCCATGCTCTCGACCGGAGGTCTCCAGCTCACCTCGGGACCCATTGACCTCCTTGGGAGACCTTCGGTCGGGCTCGGCGGCACGGTCGGGAGACCGTGCCGCAACGGGTACGGGAGCGGCTATCCGGACCTGTTCCCGGATTATGCTCGTTTGTGTTTTTGCGGAGATCGACCCATCCGCGCGCCGCGGGCAAAAATCCATGACCTGTTGCCTAACGGCCCTCGGTACTGTATAAATAATTTACACTCGCGCTGATTCCCGTCCCGGACTTGAGTCCTCTCGTGCCTCCCATTCGTTCGCATATGTCCGCATACCCGATGCCTCGCATCCATGCTCGCATCGGGACCCGTCCATAAATTTTGCGGGAGGTTTCCATGGACAAGGAAATGAAAATCGCCATCATCGGAGGCGGCAGGCGCTGCAAGGCCTTCCTCGAGATGTTTGACGGGAAGCGCTTCCCCAGGCTCCACGCCAAGATTGTCGCGGTCGCCGACCCCAACCCGGACGCAGCCGGCATTCGCATCGCCCGTGAAAGAAACATCTACACGACCCCGGACTACAAGAACTTCTACAGCATAAAAGACCTCGACCTCGTTATCGAGCTGACGGGCAAGGAAGAGCTGCTGGTCGATTTTCTCAGGAACAAACCGGCGAGAGTGCGTGTCCTCGAGGCGACGATATCGAGGCTTTTCGGGGACGTGCTGCGGATGCGGGAAGAATTCCTTTTTACCAGGCGCCAGGTCGACCTGGTCGAAGGGATCATGAACAGCCTCTTCATCAGCCTGCGGGACTGGATTCTCGTCATGCAGCCCGACTTCAGGCTGCTCGACGTGAATGACGCCTTTCTGGATGCCGTCCGGACAAGCAAAGAGGACGTAATCGGGAAACACTGCTACCAGGCTGCCTACGGCGCGACCGGGCATTGCGGAGGGGACGGTTTTTATTGTCCGGTCAAACGGTGCCTCGAAACGGAGAGCATTGCGCATGCCATTCTGGAGCGGTCCGGAGCGGAGGGGTCCGCTCGATACCAGGAGATTACGGCCGTCCCGCTCAAGGCGAGCAATGGACGAATCGAACTGGTGGTCGAGATCTTCCGGGACATAACCGACGAGCTCGAAAAGAGGATCGAAGAAAAGACGCTGGCCTTGAAGCAAGACCTAATGCGGCTCATACACGATGAAAAGATGATTTCTCTCGGAAAGATGGCGGCAAGCGCCGTCCACGAGATCAACAACCCCCTTTCGGGCATAAACGCCCTGGCCCGGCTCATGGAGACAGAACTCGCCGAGGGCGAAAAATTCGGCCCCCTGGAAAAGGAACGCCACCTGCACTATCTCAATCTCATCAGTACGGAGTCCGCCCGCGTCAGCTCGATTGTGAGCGACCTTCTCCAATTTTCCCGCCAGACCAGGGGGAGGCGGGACTATTTTCAGCTAAACGATGCCGTCCGGAAAGCGGTGCAATTTATCCGCTACCGGCTGGACTCCCAGCACATCGGCGCGCATCTCGTACTCGACGACGGCATTCCCTCGATGCACGGCGACCAGGGCCAGGTTCAGCAGGGCCTTCTCAATCTCCTGTTCAACGCCATGGACGCCATGCCCGAGGGGGGCGAACTGACCGTTAAGACCTCCTGGGACCAATCCGCCTCGAAGATCCGCCTCGAAGTGGCCGATACCGGAACGGGGATACCCAAGGACCTCATTCCGCTCATATTCGAGCCCTTCTTTTCGACCAAAGGCCGGGACAAGGGGGTCGGACTCGGGTTGTCGGTGGTCTACGGAATTGTCAAGGAACACGGGGGCTCGATATACGTGAGAAGTGAGGAGGGGGCCGGGGCGCGCTTTCTCATCGGGTTTCCCGTAAGTTGTCCCGCGCATTGAGGAAGGGATGTCTTCATGTCGGAAAAAGTCCGGATACTGATCGTGGACGACGAGTTGATCGTTCGCGAGTCCCTGGTCGGCTGGCTCCAGCGGGCCGGCCACGCGGTGCACGCCGCCTCGGGGGGCCACGAGGCCATCGAGATGATGGGTCGCAACGATTACGACCTGGTATTCCTGGATATCAGAATGCCGGACCTGGGCGGCCTGGATGTGCTGAAAAACATCAAGTTGGCCCACCCTCATATCCTGGCCGTCATGATTACCGCCCACGGCTCGGTCGAGACCGCGATCGAGGCGATGAAGACCGGGGCCGACGATTTCCTCATCAAGCCCTTCGAACCGGAACAGTTGAAACTGCTCGTCGAAAAACTCCTCAAGCAGAAACGGCTCGTGGATGAGAACATCATCCTTCGAAACCAGATCGACGACAACTCGCGCTACCAGGACCTGATCGGCGCCTCCGGGTGCATGAGGCGTCTTTTTTCATTCATCGACCAGGTTGCCGGCGTGGATTCGCCGATCATGCTCCAGGGCGAGACGGGGACGGGCAAGGAACTGGTCGCCAAAGCCGTCCACGCGCGCAGCAACCGCCGCTACGGACCTTTTATCCCGATAAACTGCGGGGCCTTTACCGAATCCCTGCTCGAAAGCGAGCTATTCGGCCATGAGGCGGGATCGTTTACCGGGGCGACCCGCACCCAGAAAGGCCGCCTCGAAATGGCCAAAGGCGGTACGCTGTTCCTGGATGAAATCGGAGAAATCCCACCGAAGATGCAGGTCGATCTTCTCAGGGTGCTCCAGGAGAAGACCTTTCACAGGGTAGGGGGAAACCGGGACATAACCGTCGATTTCCGATTGATTTCGGCCACCCATAACGATTTGCTGAAAAGGGTGAACAAAGAGGAGTTCCGCCGGGACTTCTATTTCAGGCTCAAGG
Source organism: Syntrophobacteraceae bacterium (assembly GCA_049300095.1). GTDB lineage: Bacteria > Desulfobacterota > Syntrophobacteria > Syntrophobacterales > Syntrophobacteraceae > SbD1. The sequence continues at coordinate 569 of JBAQYM010000251.1, read as the reverse complement.
TAATCGAAATCGAGGTCCCGCCGCTACGGAAGCGCAAAGACGACATCCCCATCCTCTCCGAGCACTTCCTGCACAAGTTCCGCCGCGAAACAAACAAACAGGTGAAGGGCATCCGGGAAGAGGCGATGCTGCTCCTGCAATCCTACGAGTGGCCCGGCAATGTGCGCGAACTGGAAAACACCATCGAGCGCGCGGTGGTGCTTGCAAAAAGTCAGTATCTGAAAAAAGAAGATTTTGCGTTTCTCTTTCGCGTCCCCGAGGAGAGGGAAGTTTCCACGTCGATGAAAGAAGTCGAAAAGAACCACATCGAGCATGTGCTCAAACTCTGCCGCTGGAATATTTCGAAGGCCGCGATCCTCCTCGAGATAAACCGCGTGACGCTGCACCATAAGATCAAGAAATACGGCCTGAAGCCGGAGGAGTAAGGCCGGGCGGGATCGCCGGGACCGGTTTCGGAGCGCCCCGCGGCGGCGGCCTGCCTGCCGGGGCAAATTCGGACGCGGCTGACGGGCTGTTGCCCAAATGCAAAAGTTACGACAGGTGTGGCCAAAACAGGGCGGAGGTCTCCC
>JBAQYM010000250.1:0-15500 GCA_049300095.1 Syntrophobacteraceae bacterium | reverse complement strand
GGGCGGGCTTTCCAGCCTGCCGTTCGAGGATGGCCCTTCGTTCCTTTCCCGGCGGGCTGGAAAGCCCGCCCCACGTCGAATGCCGCCGGAAGCGGCACAGGGCAAGCCATGTTTTTTCCTCCTTTTCTGGTTTTTTTCGTTTTCATATTTTTGTTCCTGCTGCTTCTGGCCTTCGGGCTGATCCAGTTCGGGCTCTTCACGTGGGTATTTTCCAGGATCGGGATCCCCCCCGAGTACCTCTTTTCGCTCCTTTTCTTTTGCATTGTCGGGAGCATGATAAATATCCCTCTTAAAAGAATCCGCATCGAAGACAACACGGACGACTGGCAGGTCGTCTCGTTTTTCGGAATGCGATTCCGGCCCCCGCGCCTGGGTCGCCCAAACGAGATGGTGCTTGCCGTAAACGTTGGCGGCGCAATCATTCCGGCGGTCCTGTCTCTCTATCTTCTCGCCAACTCGCCCCATCCGATCCGGATGCTCATGGCGCTCGCCGTGGTCGTGTACGTGGTCTACAAAATCGCGCGGCCGGTACCGGGCATCGGGATCGCGATCCCCATGTTTATCCCGCCTGTTGCGGCGGCGATCTCCGCGATGATATTCAACTACGAGTGGGCCGCCCCGACCGCCTATATGGCCGGAACGCTCGGCACGCTGATCGGGGCGGACATCCTCCACCTCGATAAGCTCAAGCGCCTTCGCGCCCCCGTTGCCTCGATCGGCGGGGCCGGGACCTTCGACGGCATTTTTCTCACCGGAATCCTTGCCGTCCTGCTGGCCCCGGTCGGGGGCTGATTTCACTCATCGATCACCCTGTAGCGAGGTATGCCATGAGGAGCAAGGTCTTCTATGCGAGTTTGCGGGCGGGGCGCGACAAGGGCCTCCTCACCAGGATAAGCGATCTGGCCGAGGCTGCCGGAATCGGGAAAGTCGTCCGGAAAAACGGTCTTACCGCAATCAAGATTCACTTCGGTGAGCGTGGAAACACCGCCTTCATCCGCCCCCTGCTCGTTCGCCCCGTCGTCGACTCGGTGCTCCAGGCGGGCGGCAAGCCGTTTCTTACGGATTCCGGCACCCTCTACGTGGGTACGCGCGGAAACGCGGTCGACCATCTCACGACGGCGATAATCAACGGGTTCGCCTACCCGGTGGTCGGGGCGCCCCTCATCATCGCGGACGGCATTGACGGGCGCGATGAGGTGTCGGTCCCCGTAAACTTGCGCCATTGCCGGGAAACATACATCGGGGCCGCGATCGCTCGGGCCGACTCGATCATATCGCTTGCCCATTTCAAGCTGCATGAAGCCGCCGGATTCGGGGGAGCCATCAAAAACATCGGGATGGGCGCGGCATCGCGAAAAGGAAAGATGGCCCAACACTCGGAAGTCGCCCCGGAGGTGACATCCAAGACGTGCATCGGCTGCGGCATTTGCCTGGAACAATGCGCCCATGGCGCCATCAGCCTTGTCGAGCGTCCCGCCGATGCGCCGCGGCCGAAAGCCGCGTCCGATAAAATCATGCAAATCGACCAGGAACTTTGCGCCGGATGCGCCCGCTGCATCCACGCCTGCCCCCAGGGCGCCCTCGGCATCAACTGGGAGAAGGACCTTCCGAAGTTCATGGAAAGAATGGTGGAATACACGGTGGGTGCGCTCAAGGGCAAACAGAAGCGCTCGCTTTTTATCAACTTCCTCACCCAGATTTCCCCCGCCTGCGACTGCTACCCTTTCGCCGACGCCCCGATCGTCGCCGACATCGGCATTACGGCCTCGCGGGACCCTGTCGCCATAGACCAGGCATCCGTCGATCTGCTCAACATCCAGCCCCCCCTCGAATCTTCATGCCTCAAGGGGGTCGAATTGGCCAAAACCGACAAAGTGAAGGCCGTATACCCGCATATCGACTGGCAGCACCAGCTCGATTACGCCGTGAGCATCGGTCTGGGGTCCAGGGAGTACGATTTGATCACGCTGTAACGGCACCCTCACACGGTTGCCGAGTGCATCTCGATGATGGCGGTCCATGGAGCATGATTTGCCCCACGTCCGAGGTCACCGGATGGGTTCAGCTAACCATACTGAAGGCCCGGGCGATAAGCTCCTTGAGCTGGCGTCAATAGACTTCCGCTGGAATGACGTTGGGTTGATTATGCAAACTTCTCGTGAAGTCGGGCGGGACGAAAAGACTTGGGACAATTTCGCCGGTTCACTGCAATTATCACTCGGGTCCCGGCGTTTTCCGGCAATCCCGGTTTGTCGATCCACCTTCATTTGGTTCATTCGGAGCTTTAGCGTCAGAAGGGCCTTGTCAAAACTCCTCTTGTTAGCTACATTGCGTTCTCGGAAGCGCCAAGCTCACTGGTGGGGCTCCCGGGCTTCAAACCCGGTGTGGGGCGCTGAAGGGCGTCCCAGGTGGGTTCGATTCCCATGCGCTTCCGCCAAGCAGAAGAAGCTAGGTAGTACGTAGGTTTACAAGGGTTGAGCAGAAATGCTTGGCCCTTTTATTTTGATGCCATCTTAGTATGCACCATCGCCATTGATGCCACTTTTGATGCCACTTCCGTTCTCCTGCCGTACGGACATTACCACTGCGACAGAACTGTGAGTCCACCTCCGACCAAAATGAGTCCAAACAACACGCTTTCAGGACGAAATTCTACGTTCTCCCTTTACCCACGCCAAACCGTTCTTCGTGCGCTCTGAGATCAAGGTCCGCTATTTCGGCCATGAAGTGGCGAACATAGTCAGTATTGCCTCTGAGGCCATGTCATGATTGCCGTTGATGCTCATGCCCTGATTAACCGCTATCGGCGCACCTGTCTCTGAATCAGGTTGTCCACAATCAGGCAGAGTTTACCGACCGACCATGCCGGGAAAGCTTCCGAGACTGTCAGGATGTCACCTTTGTTGAGGCGGGACAGAAAGCTCATCTACGCACCACTCTCTGGCAGTTTTCCGAGTGGACACCTGAACCTGCAAGAAGGCATTCGATCCGATGGCTGTTTCGGTGGTGAAGGACTGCAGGACGGTTCAGCTATGGCAAATGAATAAATTATCTTGCTGGACTCAGTGACGAAAAGAGTTTAAGGTCTTGTATTTATAGTGGATCGCAAAGTCGTTGTCTTTCCTTATTGCCCGGAGATTCCTCGTCTTCGGGTTTTTGTTTTCTGAAGGTGCCGCCAAAGCAAGGAAAAGAATGGAAACCCCCAACCTGGAACACATCAAAGCACTGGCAAAGGTTTACTCTCTTATCAGGTTGAACGACAAGAAACCAATCGAAAGCGGATGGGAAAAGTATAGCCACAAAAAGCGGACGTTCGAGGAAATCAGCTTCAGGACCGGTGAGAACGCCGGGATTGTCTGTGGCCCTGCGAGCAAGCTGATCGTACTGGACATAGACAATGAGGAGCTATTCCAGGCAGCGGCACAAAGCCATGGGTGGGTTGTCCCGGCCACTCGCACGATTAGGACGGGAGGCGGGGGAACTCACCATTACTTCCAATATCCCAACAATGGGGAGTCCTACGGAAACAGGTCTTTCAAAGACTTCGGCTTCGATATTCGCGGGACTGGCGGCCAGGTGGTTGCTCCTGGATCGGTACACCCTGAAACGGGGAAGCTGTATGTGGTAGAAAAGGATGTCCCTGCCGCTGAGCCTCCTGCATGGCTCCTTGACCTGGCAGTCAGTAAGGCCCGGAACACATCAGACCGGGGAAAGCAAAAGGACCGGTCTTTCGAACCGGTTGAGCTTGCGCCGGTCAATCTGGACAGTCTGGGACTTACTCCATATGCCATGAATCTGATCCAAGAAGGTCAGCCGGAAGGCAACCGCTCTGAGGCGATATGGGTTGTCCTGAATGCGCTGGTCCCCGCTGGCATCACTGACGGCCAGATCATTTCCGTCTTCGAGAAGTACCCCATCGGGGAGAAGTACCGCGACAAGGGTGAAGGCAGGCAGGCATGGCTTTTACCACAGATCAGCAAAGCTCGGGATGCTGTCAATCCGATTTCCATTGCCAAGGCAAAGACAAAGGAGTTCATGGAGAAACTTTGCGTCGAGCCTGAATTTGAACGTCAAGCCGATGCCTTCCTCCAAGAAATCCTGGATAAATCCATAAACGGCATCAAGCATGGCGAACTTGCACTGAAAGCCTTCTACATCCTGAGGCGTAATCTCGAACGGTACGGGAACTTTGCGGGAAGGGACCACGAAGCGGCACTCCTTGAGGTTATCAAAGCCTATACCGATATGGCTCAGGGGGTCTCTCAGGGGCGGTATGCCTTTCCTCTCGCGACCGGCTTGGGGAAAACTCAAAGTATCGTGGCGTGGGTTGCCGCACTGTACGAGCTTGGCGTCACCCATATCAGTCTGGCGGTTTGTGCCAGTAAGGTTGAAGCGTTGTGCGACCTGAAGCGCGACCTAATCAAGGAAGGAGTGCCATCGGATGTCATAGGGTTGCTCCACAGCTACAACTATGATGAGGGCCACGCCAAGAGGTATCTTGAGGACGGCGGCGAGCTTCCCCAAGGGTTCGCGTCCATACCCAGCACGGAGAGCAGCCAAGTCCAGGAGAAACAAATCCTGCTCGTTACCCACAATCGGGTGAGGGGGAGCAAACACCTAGAAGTGTTCCATCTGTTCAAGGAAAAGCCACGAGACCTCCTGATATGGGACGAGAGCCTTTTCATTTCCGATAACCGGGCGGTGTCAGAAATCGAAATCAAGCGGGCTATCGGCTGGTGGAAACCGGGGATAGGCCGGGATGAAAAGAAGTGGGCAGCCATTGATTACATCGAGCAGTGCATTCACACCCTAGATGCCGAGCTTGAAGCACAGAAGCAGGAAGGAAGGCAGGCGGAGACGATCCATCTTCCTCCACTCACCCCGGAGCAGATAAAAGAATACAAGAGAACCATAGGGAGCAGCTTGCAATTGACCGTACTGCCCGCCTTCTTGGATATTTCGCAGTCTGACCTTCGGGTAGTGAGCACCCCTCAACGGGGTGGATTCGTGTCTTACGATATAGCTGTCCCTACTGAGCTGAAGAACATCATCATTCTGGACGCCTCGCACAACATCAGGGAACTGGTCCAGTACGACAACACCATTATGAAGACCTCGAAGTTTTCGGATGACGTTGTGTCCTACGAGCAAGTAACGGTCCACCAGCTCTGCCATGCCTCCGGGCGGTCCAAGATGACGGAGAGTTTCCGTCAGGCTAAGAAGGAAAAACGATTGGTGAGCCTGGAAATCGCGGAAGTCATCAAGGGCATCCCCCAGGGAGAGGGTGCCATCATTTTCACCTTCAAGGAGCGGGGTGGGGTCAACTTTAAAGAGATACTCAAGGCGGACCTGGAAGCTTCCGGGGTAGATGTACGGGGAAAGGTTTCAGTTCCCGTTTGGTCAGATGGGGGCTGGAAGGAGGAAGAGAAAGCCCGGTTCGTCTGGCTCACATGGGGGCAGGAAACATCGTTGTCACAGTACAAGTATTGCTCCAACGTAATCTTCGCCGGTGTGCTCCACCGAAGCCATGTTGACCTCGCCTCCTGTATCGTGGGACAGCAGGACAATTTACAGGCAGCACTGAGCAACTCAGAAATACAGCGGGTGGAACGGTCGGAGATTGCCCACTGTCTCTACCAAGCTATGTCTCGTGGCTCGTGTCGGGTGCTTGAGAACTCGAAGGCCAAGGCCATGAATGTCTGGCTGATCCACAAGGACAAGGAGATAGAGACGTGGATTAGGGAGGTCATGCCGGGTGTCAAATGGGAGACGTGGGGGGCTGTACATCTTTTGGCACAAGGTGAGGAAGGGAACTTGAGGCTTACTATCATGGCTTACCTGGAGAGTCTACCGGAGAGCGAGACCAGAATCTCAACCTCCAAGGTAAAAAGTAAGCTGAACCTGGAGAAAAACCAAAGCCGAACCTTTTCCAGGGCGGTCAAGAATATCTCTGAGGAAGCTGGAGGGTGGAAGCTTGAAGGGCGGTCATTGGTTAGGGTCCGGGCTGGCGAAGAGTACGGCTTTTGAGAATTACCAGCGAGTTTGCCCCAGTCAGATTAAACGCCAAGTCTCCTTATAGCTTTTCTTTATACGGGAAATGGCGCTTATTTCCCTTCCCCCTTGTGAAAGTGTACGGTCCTTGCTGACGTTTAACTCTCAGTAAAATTTAAAGCACGTCTGTGTCTGATGGTATGTGTACGGCATTTTCGGTAAAGCCCAAGGAGTCACCAAGAAATGGGAACTTGTAGAATACCTGGATGCGGTAAACCGGCATCTAGTCAGTTCGGCTCGATGTGTGAGCGGCATCGACAAAGGAAAAGGCGGCATGGAGACCCGAGGCAGGACTCCATTAGGTACACTGAGATAAAGTCCTACGTGGAACGGGTAGGAAAGATGGTCGAGAGAGACCGTACCGGCAAGATACTGACCGCGCTTGAAAAGATAGTCGGCATTATCCGGGATTACGCGGACGGCATTACCAGCGATTACGCGCATGGGAGAGCAATGAATAAACATAAAGTCCATGCGGCAACAGAAGTCCTGACCGTGTTTCGGGACTTTAGCCCTGTCCAGTGTGCCAGCGTAGTGGCCGGAATGCACCTCTACATGCATGAGAATCCATACCGCTTTAGCTCCGACAGAGGATTCGTATTCGAGCTTGTCCGGAGATTCCGCAGTATCAGTGATGCTAATGTGGGGGTCTACCAGAACTTGGATTCAGGTAAGGTGAGCCGGGCATATAAAGAGATTCCACCAAATACAGTCGAACAGCTTGGAGCAATACTGGCGGAAGGATTCGCCACCTTTGTTGCATTCGTTCGCCTGCATGAAAAGAGAGAGGCTGAACGTGTTGCTGAAGTTAAAACACTCTTAGAAGACGGCTTCAACAGCTTAAAGGATACACCATAATGAAATCAGTGCAGAACGTGGAAATCTTTACCGATGGTGCTTGTCAAGGCAATCCAGGTCCGGGTGGGTGGGGCGCTATCATCAGAGCCTCTGGGTGTAAAGAATGCGAGATTTCGGGTGGTGCAAAGTTGACTACCAACAACAAGATGGAGCTTACTGCAGCCATCGAAGCCCTGAAATACCTTCAGCAGCCATCAAAAGGTGTACTCACTACGGATTCTGAGTACGTGCAAAAAGGTATCACCGTATGGATACTCAACTGGAAGCGCAACGGGTGGAAGACTGCCACCAAGAAACCGGTCCTAAATGCTGACCTTTGGCGAGAACTGGATGCTCTGAACCAGCAGCATGAAATCGATTGGCGCTGGGTAAGAGGCCATAATGGACACGCCGAGAACGAACGCTGCGACCAGTTGGCAAATATGGCGATTGAGGCTCTGATGAGATAACCGGGAAGGAGGGGCAACGGGAGAGACCACGAATCTCTCGACCCCTCCAGAATGCCCCACATTCGATTATCTCAGCATAGACCGCAGTGAGGGTGCCCCGAAAACCCAGAGAGCATCTGGATGTTTGAGGTTGGACCGCTTGGAAGGGAGCGCTTTACAAACCACCCCATTTGTCCTACCGTGGCCCCGACAAGATTTCCGATTTGCCCAGCTCGCGAAGGCCGTCAGAAATGATCGAGCACCCCTTCACCATCATTCATGTTCCACATAGCTCAGGGGAAATACCCGCTGAACTCCTTCCGGATTATGAGCTTTCCAAAGAGCAGCTTGAACTTGAGCTGCTGAACATGACAGACCGTTACACCGACGAGCTTTTTGATGTCCGGACCTCGAAGACTGTTATGCTCAAGTTCCCGGTAAGCCGCCTCGTGGTTGACCCGGAAAGGTTCTCGGATGACGCCGAGGAAGGTATGGCGAAGTGCGGCATGGGAGCGGTATACACGTGCACATCGGATTTGAAGAGGCTCCGAGTGATAGACGTGGAAAAAAAGAAGCGGCTACTTGAGCGATTCTACCACCCTCATCATCATGCACTCAATGCACTGGCCGGGAAGTGCCTTTTGGAAAAGGACAAGTGTCTCATCATCGACGGCCACAGTTTTTCTTCGGTCCCCCTACCCTATGAGGCCGACCCGGAGCGCCCGGACATCTGCATTGGCACGGACAGTTTCCATACCCCGGTTTGGCTGACCGAGTTCACACAAGACATTTTCAGCAAGGCTGGTCTGGCGGTCTCGATTAACCGGCCATATTCCGGCGCACTGGTCCCATGCGATTATTACCGCAAGAACAACCGGGTTATCTCGATCATGCTGGAGATCAATCGCAGCCTTTATATGGATGAACGCAGCGGAGAGAAGAAAGACACGATACCGGTAATCAGGGGTGTGCTCCAAGATGCGATTAACAGGATTATCGAAAGAGTCCAGCTCTGGAGCCCATCAACCAGCCGAGCCATCCCGACCCGGCTTTAATCTTGATTCCCTTTGTAAGGTGTGGTTCTCTCCCTTCTTGGGTCAAACATAACCGAAACCATCGCTATGGCCCTTTCACAGAGACATCCCACCGGGAGTTTTTCAGGTCATGAACAACTTTGGCGAGAAGGTCAGCTTCATCTGGTCGGTGGCGGACCTGCTGCGTGGTCCCTACCGGCCAAACCAGTACAAAGACGTGATGCTGCCCTTGACTGTCCTGCGCCGTCTGGATTGCGTGCTGGAACCCACCAAGGGGAAGGTGCTCGATCAACTGCGGAAGTACCAGGGCAAGATAAAGAACATCGAACCGCTGCTCGACCGGGCGGCTGGCCAGTCTTTCCACAACACGAGCCCATTCACTTTCGAGAAGCTCAAGGGTGATTCGGACAACATCGCCGCAAATCTTATCCAGTACATCAAGAGCTTCTCCAGCCGCGCCCGTGAAGTAATCGAGCACTTCGGGTTCGAGGAGCAGATTGCCAAGCTCGACAAAAACGACCGGCTGTTCCTGGTGGTGTCCAAGTTCTGCGAAATCGACCTCCACCCGGACACCGTGTCCAACATCGAGATGGGCTACATCTTTGAAGACCTCATCCGGCGATTCAACGAGGCCAGCAACGAGGAGGCGGGCGACCACTTCACCCCGCGCGAGGTCATCCGCCTGATGGTCAACCTTCTCTTCTCACCCGACAGCGACATCCTGACCACCAAGGGCATCGTAAAGAGCCTCTATGACCCCGCGTGCGGCACCGGAGGCATGCTCTCCGTATCCGAAGACTATTTGCGCGAACTCAATCCCGATGCCCGGTTGGAGGTGTTCGGCCAGGATTACAACAGCCAGGCATACGCTATCTGCGGCTCCGATATGATGATCAAGGGGCAGAGTCTCGACAACATCCGCCGTGGGAACAGCTTCACCGAGGACTATTTTGCCGGGAGGAAGTTTGATTACATGCTTGCCAACCCGCCGTTCGGGGTGGAGTGGAAGCCAGAGGAAACTTTCGTCAGGAAGGAACACGCGGAGCAAGGTTATGGAGGCCGGTTTGGGGCGGGGCTTCCGCGCATAAATGACGGCTCACTGCTCTTCCTCCAGAACATGATCAGCAAAATGCGCGACCCGAAAGAAGGCGGCACCCGCCTGGCCATAGTTTTTAACGGGTCGCCGCTCTTTACCGGGTCTGCCGGTTCGGGGGAGAGCAACATCCGCCAGTGGATCATCGAGAACGACTGGCTGGAAGCCATCGTTGCCCTGCCCGATCAGCTTTTCTACAATACGGGGATCAGCACCTATTTCTGGGTGGTGACGAACCGCAAGCCGCCTCGCCGCCGGGGCAAGGTGCAGCTCATCAATGCCGTTGATTGCTACGTAAAGATGCGCAAGAGTCTGGGCAACAAGCGCAACGAAATCGGGAGCGGCGGCAACGGGCATCCCGATCACATCGCGGAGATAACCCGCCTCTACGGTGCTTTCCAGGAAGGTGAGCGGGTCAGGATTTTTGACAACAAGGATTTTGGATATCATCGCATTACGGTCGAACGACCTCTGCGCCTCAACTTTGCGGTCAACCCCGAACGCCTGGCGAGGGTTCGTGAATGCGGCCCGTTCCAGGCCCTTGCCACCAGCAAGAAGCGCAAGGACACCGCCGGTGCCCAGGCCGAAATCGCCGAAGGCAAGGTGCTTCAGGAGGTGATTCTGGAGGCCCTGCTGCCGCTGGAGAGCATTGGTCTAATAAAGGATCGTGAAGAGTTTAACTCCAAAATGCGGAACACCTTCAAGCGTTCCGGAATGAAACTCCCCGCCCCTCTGCTCAAGGCCATCCAGTCAGCTTTATCCGAACGTGACGGAACCGCCGACATCTGTACCGATGCCGATGGAAACCCCGAACCCGATCCCGAACTGCGCGACTACGAGAACGTGCCGCTGAAAGAGGACATTCACGAGTACATGAAGCGCGAAGTTCTGCCCCATGTTCCCGATGCATGGGTGGACGAGTCAAAGACGAAGGTGGGCTACGAGATCAACTTCAATCGCTACTTTTACAAGTACACCCCACCCCGGCCCCTTGAGGAAATCGAAGCTGACCTGCGGCAGATAGAAGCCGAGATTGCCGGATTGCTGGCGGAGGTCGCGGGATGATGAGGCAAGGCTATCCACGTTACAGAATGACCAAGTTGCCGTGGTTGGCAAGAGTCCCCGAATCTTGGGGGTTGAAGCGAATCAAGCACACGACCTACGTTAAAGGGCGTATAGGATGGCAAGGTCTAAGGAGTGATGAGTTCATTGATGAGGGGCCTCTATTGATCACCGGGACTGACTTCAGGGATGGTAAGATCAACTGGGAGAGTTGCTACCATGTCACCGAGCAGCGGTACGCGGAAGACTCTTTCATCCAGGTACGTGAAGGTGATCTACTGGTTACCAAGGACGGAACAATTGGCAAGTTGGCCGTAGTGACTGGCCTTCCCGGCCCTGCCACGTTGAATAGTGGCATATTCCTCACTCGACAGATCACAGGGCATTGTCTGGAGAGATTCCTGTTCTGGATTCTTTCTTCTGACGTTTTCACCGGCTTCATAGATTTCACAAAGGCAGGCGCAACTATCTCTCATCTTTACCAAAATGTGTTCGTAGAGTTCACTTTTCCTGTGCCCTCGGTTGACGAACAGCATTTCATTGCCACCTTCCTTGTCCGTGAAACAGAACGGATCGACGCCCTGATCGCCAAGAAGCAGCGCCAGATAGAGTTGCTGAACGAGAAGCGTGCCGCCCTAATCAGTCATGCAGTGACCAAGGGGCTGAACTCCCATGCCCGGATGAAGGATTCGGGTATCGAGTGGCTGGGGGGGATACCGGAGCATTGGGAAGCAACCCAGCTTCGGAGAAAGAGCCTTATCCTCGACTGCAAGCACCGCACGGTCCCCTTCACAGACGACGGTATCCCGGTCGCAAGTATCCGCGAGGTCCATGGCCTTGAGGTCAATCTCTCAGAAGCAAAAAGAACGACTGAAGATGAGTATCTACAGATGATCCAAGGTGACCGTAAGCCGCAAATCGGAGACATTATCTATAGTCGAAATGCGACTGTGGGGGAAGCTGCACTTGTAACGGTTTCCGAGCCTTTCTGCATGGGTCAGGACGTTTGCCTCATTCGCGCGCGCAAGCACCATGCTCGGTTTTTGCTGTATCTGTTTCGGTCTATCCCTCTGATGCAACAAGTCGAATCCCTGATGATTGGCTCCACATTCCGTCGGATTAATGTGGATCAGATTAAGTGCTTCTGGGTATGTCTACCGCCGTTTGGCGAACAACAGTCAATCGCCAATTGGCTTGACGGACAGACTGCAAAACTGAGTATACTGAGGCAGAGGCTGGATGCCGGAATTTCGCTGCTTCAAGAGTACCGCACTGCCCTCATCACAGCCGCAGTAACCGGCAAAATCGATGTCCGCCAGGAGGCGACACATGCCCGGACAGCACACTGAGCTTGCGTTTGAAGCCGCCATCGAACACCATCTCCTCACCCAGGCAGGATATTCCGCAGGTGACCGCGAAGCTTTCTCGCGGGATATGGGGATCGACCCAGCCGAGTTTCTCGCCTTTGTCCAGGACACGCAACCTGACGAATGGGCGTACCTCAAGAGCTTCCTTGGTCCGAAGACCGAAGAGGCCCTGCTCGATGACCTATGCGCCGCGCTCAACTCGGAGCACCAAGGTTGTCTCAATGTCCTGCGGCACGGGTTCAAGTGTCAGGGCAAGCTGATCCGGGCCGCTTATTTCGCTCCGGCGAGCGGCATGAATCCCGACATCGTCAAGAAATACGCCGCCAACCGCCTCACGGTTACCCGGCAGCTCGCCTACAGCGGCAAGCACAACAACACCATCGATCTGGTGCTGAGCCTGAACGGCATCCCCATTGTAACCGCCGAACTCAAAAACCCCATGACCGGCCAGAGGTGGCGCGACGCGGTGAACCAGTACATGCACGACCGTGACCCGCGTGACCTCATATTCGATTTCAAGAAGCGCACGCTTGTCCACTTCGCGGTGGACCCCGACGAAGTCCACATGACCACCCGGCTTGCGTGGAAATCCACCCGGTTCCTGCCGTTTAACCTCGGGAGCGGCACCGGAGCGGGCAACCCTCCAAACCCCGCCGGACATAAGACCGCTTACCTGTGGGAGCATGTCTGGGCGCGGGACAGCCTCCTGGACATCATCGCGCGGTTCATGCACCTGGAGGTGAAAGAGAAGAAGGTCGGCAATAAGAAGGTCGCAATGGAGAGCATGATCTTTCCCCGCTTCCATCAACTGGACTCCGTGCGAAAGCTGATAGCGCATGCAAGGGCGCATGGCGTGGGCGAGAATTACCTGGTCCAGCATTCCGCCGGAAGCGGCAAGAGCAATTCCATCGCCTGGATGGCCCACCGGCTCGCGTCACTCCACAACGAGGCTGACGAGAAAGTATTTGATTCCGTCATCGTGGTGACCGACCGACTTGTTCTCGATCAGCAGCTCCAGAACACCATCTATCAGTTCGAGCATAAACAGGGCGTGGTACGGAAAATCGATGAGGACTCCGCCCAACTGGCGAATGCTCTGGCTGCGGGAACACCTGTAATCATCACCACCCTCCAGAAGTTTCCCTTTGTCGGTGTGAGCAAGAAAATAGAAGAGCTGCCGACCCGCAGGTACGCGGTCATTATCGATGAGGCCCACAGTTCCCAGAGCGGCGAAAGCGCCATGGAAATGAAAGGCATTCTTGCATGGGCCGCGATACGCGATAGGGCCGAACTGCGGGCGGAGGCCGAGGGGCTGTCACAGCACGAAAAAGAAATCCTCAAGACCATGCTCAAGCGCGGGCGACAGCCCAACATCAGCTTTTTCGCCTTCACCGCGACCCCGAAGTACAGGACAATGGAAGTCTTCGGTCAGCCGGGTCCGGATGGAAAACCTCTCCCGTTCCACCTATACAGCATGCGCCAGGCAATCGAGGAGGGCTTCATCCTGGATGTCTTGAAATACTACACGACCTACAACGCATATTATGGCCTGATCAAAGCGATAGAAGACGATCCGGAGGTGGACAAGAAAAAAGCGGCCAGGGCGCTCGCACGGTTTATGAGCCTCCACCCCCACAACATCGCCCAGAAGGTGGAGGTCATGATCGAGCACTTCCGCCACTTCACGCGGCATAAAATCGGCGGGCGTGCCAAAGCGATGGTGGTGACCTCATCCCGCCTGCATGCCGTGCGGTACAAACTGGCATTCGACAAGTACATCGCCGGGAAGGGTTATTCGGACATCAAGTCACTGGTGGCCTTCTCGGGCACTGTCACCGATCCCGAAACCAGCATCGATTACACCGAAGTCGGGATGAACAAGGGCATCAAGGAATCGGAGCTGCCGGAAAAGTTCAACACCGATGCATTTCAAGTGCTCCTGGTGGCCGAGAAATACCAGACGGGCTTCGACCAGCCCCTCCTGCACACAATGTATGTGGACAAGCGGCTTGCGGGAATCCAGGCCGTGCAAACCCTTTCGCGGCTAAACCGGATGCACCACGGCAAGGAGGACACCTTTGTCCTGGACTTTGTAAACGAGACCCAGGAAATCCTGGATGCCTTTCAGCCCTACTATGAGCAAACTTACGTGGGGGAACAGGCCACCCTGAAACAGCTCTACGATTTGCAGGCGAAAATGGACGGACAGCAGGTCTATTACAAAGCCGAGGTGCAGGAATTCGGCAGGGTCTTCTACAGCTCCAAGGCGAACCAGACCCCCTCCGACCATGCCAAAATGAACGCCTGCATCGATCCGGCGGTCGAGCGCTTCAAACAACTCTCGGAGGACACCCAAGAGGAGTTCCGGGGCTGGCTCTCTGCTTATCGCAACCTGTATGCCTTCCTTTCACAGATAATCCCCTTCCAGGACTCCGACCTGGAAAAGCTCTACTCCTACGTCCGGTTTCTGCTGACAAAGCTCCCGAAGCGGGGCATGGGGCCGATATACCAGTTTGACGATGAGGTGGCCCTGAAGTACTACCGGCTGCAAAAAATTGCGGACGGATCGATAGAACTGGTGAAAGGTGCTGGCGGTGAGGTCTCCGGTCCTTCAGAGGTCGGGACGGGAGTGAGTCGCGGGGAGAAAATCGAGCTATCCAAGTTGATCGACATTCTCAATGAGAGGTTTGGGACCGACTTCAAACCCGGCGACCAACTGTTTTTTGATTCCATAAAGGAAGATGCGGTGGCTAACCCCGCACTCCGCCAGGCCGCTCTTGCCAACTCCATGGAGAACTTCGGCTATGTGTTCATGAAGGAGCTGCAGAACCTCTTCCTCGACCGCATGAGCCAGAACGAGGACATAACCGCCCGCTACCTGGACGATACTGAATTTCGTGATTCGGTGGGACGGAAGCTGTTGCAGGAGGTCTACGAGCAAATCAACACCGCCGATAAAGGGCAGGCGGAAAAAGAGGTGGCGCATCAGGCGTAAGTAGCTTGTATGCTGGAGTGATTTTGCCGTTTCCCAGCCTCAGCCAATCCACTCAGCAGATAAATAGAGGGCAGCCCTCGCTCTGTATTCTCTCTGTACCACTTCGAGAACATCAATATTGGGGGCACCCAATCTCCTGTCACCGATAAAAGATTGAAAATGTTCCTCGAAAAATCGGGCAAGACTGCGAGAGTAAAGCTCATGAGGATTACAATGCGTCGCTGAGACAATAGATATTGCCGGAATAACCCTGATTCCTTGGGTCGAGTAGATGAAAACAAAGGCATCTGGAGTGATCCAAAGCATTTCTTCACACTGCTGGTGCATTCTTTCGTATTCCCTTCTAGGGAAAACTCTATCCGGTTCAATAATCTTAGCTTGAGACAGGAATCCTTTTTTTACTGAAAAATCAGACAGGTTAATATCGAGCACTCCTAAAAAGTCAGCACCGTATTCCCTTTCCTGCGCCCCCTTTCCCCGGTCAGTAAGGGCCTGTCCAATATTAACTTGAACAACTTTTGTTCTTGGGAACCAGCGTGTAATTCCATTCACCGTGAAAAGCGGCTTTCTCTATTCGGATATTCTTCAGCTCTTCGTCGGTTACTTTGATAC
>JBAQYM010000249.1:0-11547 GCA_049300095.1 Syntrophobacteraceae bacterium | reverse complement strand
TTGTCATTTCGACCGGAGGGAGAAATCTTGTTTGTTCCGCACCACGGAAAGATTTCTCCCTCCGAGAGATTTCTCCCTCCAGTCGAAATGACAATATGCTCAAGCGATTCGTTAAGGCAACAGCATTGCCCCTCGCTCCCCCCGCGCCTAAACCGCCTTTGACAGGGCCAACGGGATAAAGTGATTGACATTTTTCAGCCATAAATGTATGAGATAGTGGTTCGAAATTCTGAAGTGCGGGGGATGCCCAGTATCGGGCGAAATCCCTCGGAATTCATCCGCTCTGACTCATGTTCTATCGCTCCATTAAATACGTAGTTTTTCTTTCTCCCGAGATTTCCTCATCTTAATCCTGTCGGTTGTTCCGCTGGCGCAACCGAGAATACCCTGACGCCTTATCGAGCACCGCGGCGGAATTGCATTTTCGGCCCCAGGGAGAATCGGAAGATTTTCTTTTGCTCGAAGGGCGTGCCGTTTCCGGACGGGCATTTTTCGAATCGATTTGACGACATAACCCGTGGGGCGCCGCAACCGGCCCTGCAAACGCAAGCGAAACGTTTCTCAAGAAGGAGGATCAGGCCTTGACATTCCAACCATCCAAGCAAGTGTACTCGGGCAAAATCAGGGAAATTACTCTGGGGACCGGAGACAAGGCGGTCAAGATCGGTGGGAAAGCCGTCTATTCCTTCCACTCATTCGAGGGAGAAACCCCCAATCCCCCCAGAATCGCCATGGAAGTATGGGACAAGGACCCGAGCGCGGACTGGCCCGAGGCGGCCAAGGCGCCCTTTGCCGGCGTGCTGGGAGATCCGGCGGCGTGGGCGCGCAAGTGCGTCGAGGAATACGGCGCCGAGATGATCGTTGTGCAGACGAAGAGCGCCGACCCCAACGCGGACAACAAGCCGGCGGCTGAAGTCGCCGAGGCGGTCGTCGGGGTGGTGAACGCCGTCGAGGTGCCCGTGGTCGTCTGGGGGGTGGCAAACCACGAAAAGGATGTCGAAGTGATGCGGCTCGTGGCGGAAAAATGCTCGGGCAGGCGCCTCGGCCTCTCGCCCGTCGAAGAGGGCGACTACAAGCAGATCGGCGCGGCGTGCCTGGGCTACAAGCACGTTACAATCGCCTCCTCCCCCATAGACGTAAACCTCGCCAAACAGCTCAACATCCTTCTCGGCAACCTTGGCGTGAGCTCCGAGGACATGGTGATCGATCCCACGACGGGCGGCCTCGGTTACGGCCTCGAGTACAGCTACTCGGTAATCGAGCGCATCATGCAGGCCGCGCTCACCCAGGAAGACGAAAAACTCCAGCAGCCTATCATCGTCAATGTCGCAAACGAGACCTGGAAATGCAAAGAGTCCAACCTGACCATGGAAGACGCTCCGGAACTGGGCGACCCCGCCAAACGCGGCGTCCTGATGGAAGCGATCACTGCCGTGGACCTGATGATTGCGGGCGCGGACGTGGTGGTCATGCGGCACCCGGAGGCGATAAAGCTGGTTAAAAACTATATCCGGAAGATGATGTAAGTCCGCGGAAACCAAGCGCCGCGGAACAGAATGGCCTGTTTTACAAACATCCCCTTGAAGGGGAAAAGAGGTGCTCTATGTCGGATGAGAAGAAACCCGTATCGATTGAAAAAACAAAGAAGATCGATTTCAGAGACATGACCACATGTCCCACCACCCTCGAGATGCTCAAGAAGACGGAGGCAGACGGACACGACACCCTGTTCACGCGCGCGGCCGAGATGAAGCCCTGCCCGATCGGGGCCGATTCGGCGTGCTGCAAGAACTGCTACATGGGCCCCTGCCGCCTCAACTCGAAGGACCCTTACTCGAAGACCGGTGTCTGCGGGGCCACCATAGACACCATCGCGGCCCGTAACTTCGCGCGGGCCGTGGCCTGCGGCGGGGCCGCCCATACCGACCACGGCATGGCCATGCTCGATATCTTCCGTGACGTGGTAAACGGGAAGATCACGCAGTTTAAGATCACGGACGAGGTAAAACTCAGAAAGGTCTCCGAGAGCATCGGCATCGCCACGGAGGGCAGGACGACCAAGGACATCGCCAACGACCTCTACAAAGAACTGGAGCGCACCTACACGCAGGTCGAGGGCGAAATTCCATTCGCAAAGCGCGTCCCGCCCAAGACCCTCGAGGTGTGGCGCAAGGCGGGCATCGTTCCCCGCGGCGCGATGCGCGAGCTGATGGAACTGATGCACCGCACCCACATGGGCGTTGACCAGGACTACGAAAACATCGTCAAGCAGTGCTCCCGGACCGCTCTTGCCGACGGCTGGGGCGGGTCCATGGTCGCAACCGAAATATCGGACATCCTTTTCGGCACCCCCGAACCCAAGGTTGCCGGCGTCAATATGGGGTTCCTCAAGCAAGACCAGGTAAACGTCATCATCCACGGCCACGAGCCCCTTCTTTTCGAAGCCATGCTCCTGGCGTCAACCGAACCCGCGAACCTCGACAAGGCAAAGGCCGCCGGCGCAACCGGCATCAACCTGCTCGGCATGTGCTGCTCGGGCGCCGAGATGCTTGGCCGCCACGGCATTCCCCACGCGGGCAACTTCGTGACCAGCGAGCCGATAATCGCCACGGGCGCCGTCGACGCGATGGCCGTCGATGTCCAGTGTATCATGCAGGCCCTGCCGAAGATGGCCGAGTGCTACGGGACGAAGTTTTTCACGACCAATCCCAGGGCGAAAATCGAGGGTGCAACCCACATCGAGTTCCAGGAACACGACCTCATGAACGCCCCGAACCAGATCATCGCCATGGCGATCGAGCGGTTCCAGAACCGTCCCGCGCCGCCCGTAATCCCGCAGCGCAAAGACTGGGGGGTCCACGGCTTCTCGCATGAATACGTCAACTACATGCTGGGCGGCAAGTTCCGCGGCTCCTACGTCCCGCTCAACGACAACATCATAAACGGGCGGATTCGCGGCGTGGCCGGCGTCGTCGGCTGCACCAACCCGCGGGTCAAGCAGGATTACCTACATGTCGAACTGGTGAAGGAACTCATCAGAAACGACGTCCTGGTGGTCCAGACCGGGTGTTCGCAGATCGCGCTCGCCAAGGCGGGGCTGCTCAAGCCCGACGCGGCGGTGCTGGCCGGACCGGGGCTCCAGGAAGTGTGCGAGACGGTCGGAATTCCGCCCGTCCTGAGCCTGGGCTCGTGCGTCGACAACAGCCGAATCCTGATCGCCTGCGCCGAGATGGTGCGAATCGGGGGGCTGGGCGACAAGATGTCCGATCTTCCGGTTGCGGGCGCCGCCCCCGAGTACATGAGCGAGAAGGCGATCTGCATCGGCCAGTACTTTGTGGCCTCGGGCGTCTATACCATTTTCGGAGTGACCTTCCCGACGGTGGAAGGCACCCGGTTCCACGACCTGCTCTTCAGCGGTCTTGAAGAACAGGGCTTCGGGAAGTGGGGATTTTCCAACGATCCCATCGAGATGGCCCGGATGATGATCGACCATATCGACAAGAAGCGGGCCGCCCTCGGCCTGACCGAAAAGCGCGAGCGGAAACTGTTCAGCATGGAGGACCGGAGAGCAGCGGAAGGTTAAGACCGGAACGGAAGTTCCGCGGAAGGCATCACCATAATGCCGGCTTGAAGCCAGGTGTTTTGCAAGGAAAAACAGAAAAAGGAGTTCAGCATGTCCAGGTTAGTCGCTTTTGCTGCGATCCAGGGAGCTTACAATATAGTATCCAAGGCCGAGGGCACGTTCAAACGGGCCATGGACAAATACGGGCCGAACCAACCGATCGGCTTCCCCAACACGGCGTTCTACCTGCCGGTCATCTATTCGGTGCTCGGCGTCAAAATCGAAAAGCTGGCCGACGCCGAACCGGTGATCAAGAGGTGCCGGGAGCTTCTGCCCCCTCACATCAAGATGCAACACAACATCCACCTGCCCTACCTGGGCGGGACGCTTGACGCCGGCATGGCGGCCATACTTGCCGAAGAAGTGGTCGAGGCGATCCGGTACGTGGAAGACCCCGGATTTTACTGCCAGGGCGAGGAATGCGACATGGAGAACAACCGCATCTGGCTGGGCGCCGCCGACGACACGATCATGAGAAAAAGAGGGATCGAGTTCGTCGACGGATCGGCCCCCGGGTTTGCCGCGATCGTCGGCGCGGCCCCCAATCCGGAAATCGCCAAGATGATCGCCGAGGACTACCAGAAGAAAAACCTCTACGTCTTCATGTGCGCAAACCAGACCGGCACGACCTTTTCCGAACAGCTCGTCGAGGCCGGCGTGCAGATCGGGTGGAACACGCGCCTGGTGCCCTTCGGCCCCGACATCTCGGCGGCGGTCTTTGCGCTTGGGTTCGCCAACCGGGCCGCGATGGCCTTCGGCGGGGTAAAGCCCGGCGATTACAAAACGGTGCTCAAGTACAACAAGGACCGCGTCTTCGCCTTCGTCAACGCCTTCGGCGAAGTCAACGCCGAGTGGGCGGCCAACGCGGCCGGCGCGATCAACTGGGGATTTCCGACCATTGCCGACACCGACATTCCGGAAATCAACCCGACCGGCATCTGCACCTACGAGCACGTGGTATCGAGCATCCCCTACGACCAGATCACGGCCAAGTCGATCGAGGTGCGCGGCCTCAAGGTCACCATCACCGAAATCCCGATTCCCGTCTCGTACGGCCCGGCCTTCGAGGGCGAGCGGGTGCGCAAGGATGACGTCTACCTCGAGTGCGGCGGCGGCAAGACCCCGTGCGTCGAGTTGGTGCGCATCGCCGAGATGGGCCTGGTCGAAGACGGCAGGGTCGAAGTGATCGGCCCCGACATCAAGGACATCACGCCGGGCGCGCGGCTGCCCCTTGCGGTGTTGGTCGAGGTGGCCGGGCGCAAGATGCAGGCGGACTACGAGCCGATCCTCGAACGCCAGATTCACCACCTGGTAAACTACGCCCAGGGTCTCATGCATATCGGCCAGCGCGACATCGCCTGGTACCGGGTCGGCAAGCAGGCCGTGGACAAGGGTTTTACCCTCGAACATATCGGGAAGATCCTCCACGCCAAGTACCACCAGGATTTCGGCGCCATCTTCGACAAGTGCCAGATCAAGATTTACACGGAAGAGGCGAAGGTAAGAGAAATAGTGCCCATCGCCCAGCACGCGTACAGGGACCGTGACGAGCGGATCGAAGGCATGACGGACGAAGGCACCGAGACCTACTACTCGTGCACGCTTTGCCAGTCGTTCGCGCCCACCCACGTGTGCGTGATCAGCCCCGAGCGCACGGGCCTTTGCGGCGCGTACAACTGGCTCGATTGCAAGGCATCCTTCGAGATCAACCCGACGGGCCCCAACCAGCCGATCCAGAAGGGCGACACCCTCGATCCCAAGCTGGGCAACTGGAAGGGCGTAAACGATTTCGTGTACAAGGCATCGAGGCAGTCGATATCGAGCTACAATTTCTACAGCCTGATCTACGATCCGATGACCACCTGCGGGTGCTGCGAGTGTATCGCGGCGGTCCTGCCGATGTGCAACGGCATCATGACGGTCAACCGCGAGTACGCCGGCGAGACCCCGAGCGGGATGAAGTTCACCACGCTTGCGGGGACCATCGGCGGAGGCCTCGTGACCCCCGGTTTCGTGGGCCACAGCAAGTACAACATCACCCAGCGCAAGTTCGTCCTGGGCGACGGCGGGTTGCATCGCCTAGTGTGGATACCCAAGATCCTCAAGGAGGAGCTTAGAGACAGGATTGTCAAGCGCGGCCAGGAAATCGGCATCCCCAATTTCATCGACATGATCGCAACCGAGGAGCAGGGGATATCGGAAGATGAAATCTACGCATTCCTTGAGCAGGTAGGACATCCCGCCCTGACCATGGAATCGATTCTCGGTTAAGACACGATCCGGACGGGAAGATGCTTCCCGTCCGGTTTCCTTGCGGAACGCGAACTCTGGATCAGGAGAAAAACAGATGGGCCTTACCGGTATTCAGATTTTTAAGCTGCTGCCAAAAACCAACTGCGGGGAATGCGGGGTTCCGACCTGTTTGGCCTTTGCAATGAATCTGGCCTCGGGCAAGGCGGAACTCGATAAGTGTCCCTACGTCTCCGAGGAAGCCAAGGAGAAGCTTGCCTCGGAATCCGCCCCTCCGATCCGGCCGCTCACCATCGGGGTCGGCGACTACGCGGTGAAGGTGGGGGGCGAGACGGTGCTTTTCCGGCACGAAAAGACCTTCGTCAATGCGCCGGGCTTTGCCGTCCTGGTGACGACCGATGAAGACGCCGCAACGGTTGCGGGCAAGATCGAGCGGTTCAAAAACGCGCAGTACGACCGCGTCGGCTTGAAGCTGCGCGCCGAAATGTTTGCCGTTAAGGATACCACCGGAGACGCGGCGAAGTTTTGCGCCCTGGCCAAGACCGTTTCCGACGGCACGGGCGCGGCCATGATCTTCATGTCCGATTCGGCGGACGTCCTGACGGCCGCCGCGGATGCGTTCAAGGACAAGAAACCTCTGCTCTACGCGGCGACCCCCGAGAGCGCCGAGGCCCTGGGCAACCTGGCCAAGGCGGCCGCCTGTCCGCTCGCGGTAAAAGGAAACGGGATCGAGGGCGCCATCGCGCTCACCGAAAAACTCTCCGGAATGGGCGTGAAGGACATCGTGATCGACACGGGCGCCCGCGACCTCAAGAAAGCCTTCGAGGAGCAGGTCCTGATCCGCCGCGCGGCCCTCAAGGATCGCTTCCGGCCGCTCGGGTTTCCGACGATCATCATGGCAAACGAGATGGCCGACGGCAACCTGATGGAAGAAGCCCTCGTCGCGGCAACCTTTGTGGCCAAATACGGCGCGCTGATCGTCATGAGCGACATTCAGCCGCACGTGATCTTCCCGCTCCTGCTCGAACGCCTCAACATCTACACCGACCCGCAGAGGCCGATGACCGCCGAGCAGGGGATCTATCCCATCAACAACCCCGACGCGAATTCACCGGTGCTGGTGACCTGCAACTTCTCGCTCACCTACTTTATCGTTTCGGGCGAGATCGAATCGAGCCGCGTGCCCGCGTGGCTGTGCGTGCAGGATACCGAAGGCCTCTCGGTCATGACCGCCTGGGCCGCGGGGAAGTTCTCCGGCGAATCGGTGGGGACTTTCATCAACAAGTGCGGGATAAAGGACAAGGTGAGCCACAAGGACCTGATCATTCCGGGCTATGCGGCCGGCATCAGCGGCGAGCTCGAAGAAGAACTCGGCGGTGGCTGGAACATAACGGTTGGTCCGAGGGAAGCCAGCCAGCTTCCGAAGTTTCTCAAGAGCCGGCAGGCATAGGCGGGGGGAGGCGAAAGGATGAAACTGATAGGCGAAAATCTCAACATAATGAGCATCAAATACGGTGCGGCCCTTAAGTCGCGGGACGCAAAACCGCTCCAGGAGCTTGCGGTGCAGCAGGCCAAGGCCGGTATGGACTGGGTCGACCTCAATATCGGGCCCGCCGGGAAGACGGGCGAGGACCTCATGACCTGGCTCGTACCGAAAATCGAGGAAGTGGTGGACGTGCCCCTCGCCCTCGACACGTCAAACGTCAAGGCGATCGCGGCGGGACTCAGGGCGAGCAAGAGGCAGCGGCCGCTGATCAACTCGATCATGGTCCGCCCCGAACGTATGGACGCCCTTCTGCCGCTGGCCGCCGAGCACGACGCCGAATTCGTGGGACTGCTCTGGGGCCCCGAGGGCATGCCGCGCGACGAGAACGAACGCGGGGCGCTTTGCGCCGAACTGGTCTACAAGGCGACCGGCGAGTACGGCATCAAACCGGAGCGCATCTACATCGACCCGATCCAGACACCCGTAAACGTGCAGCAGAACCAGATAATGAGCGTTTTGGAGTTCATGAAGATGTTTGCGGACATCGCCCCCGGGTGCAGGAGCACCATCGGGCTATCCAACGTTTCGAACGGCCCGCCCGACCACCTCCGCCCCATCCTCAACCAGGTGATGCTGATCATTTGGAAGCGGCACGGCCTCTACTCGGCAATCGTCGACACATTCGACACCAGGCTCCATGAAATCGCCCGCGGCAAGCACCCCAACCTCGAGGCGCTCGTACACAAGGTCGAGGACGGGCAGACCATAGACATGGGCTCGCTTAGCGAAGACGAGGTGAAGTACGTAAAAACGGCCAAGGTTATACTGGGACACGCCCTCTATTCCGATTCGTGGCTGGAAATCTGATACGCGCAGCATTGTCACCGGCCCTTTCCGATACCGATTCGGAAGGGGCCGGATTCTCTACCATTTTCATCGTGATAACTTTCCTCCGTTGCCGCGGGCGCCCCCATTTCCCGTGCAGCTTTGAATTATTCCTGTTCACAACGCCCTTGAGCTGTCAGAAAACGATCCAGGCTCTATTTTAGTTGAATTCTTCAATCACAATGGTACTTTATAGCACTTGCGCCGCTCGCAAAGTTGTGGATAATGGTGCTCATTCGAGTCTTTGCCCAAGCCTGCCCTGAAATTCGAGTCCAGCGTAAAAATTGAATTAGTAGAGGGAGACAGCGTTATGCCAAAGTACGTGTATTTCTTTGAAGAAGGAAATGGGGACGGAAATGCTCAAATGAAGCCACTCCTTGGCGGCAAGGGCGCCAATCTGGCCGAGATGGCCAACATGGGAATCCCCGTTCCTCCCGGTTTTACGATCACCACCGATATCTGCGCCCACTACTACCAGCACAACGGCGAGTACCCGGTGGACCTCAAGGGACAGGTCGACGAAGCCCTCCACAGACTCGAAAAGTTGATGGACCGAAAGTTCGGGGACCCCGACAATCCCCTGCTCGTCTCCGTGCGTTCCGGCGCCGCGCTGAGTATGCCGGGAATGATGGATACCGTCCTGAACCTCGGCCTCAACGACCAGACGGTCCAGGGTCTTATCAAACAGACGGGAGACGAACGGTTCGCATACGACTGTTACCGGCGGTTTATCGCGATGTACGGCGACGTGGTGCTCGGGCTCAAGCCGCAGTCCAAGGACGAACTCGACCCGTTCGACCTGGCGATCGAAGAGATGAGGATGAAGCGGGGGGTCGAGTTCGACAACCAGCTCCCCGCCTGCGACCTCAAGGAGCTGATCGAGCGCTATAAGGGACTCATCCGCGAGCGCAAGAAGATCGAGTTCCGCCAGGACCCCCATGACCAGCTCTGGGGGGCGATCACCGCCGTGTTCGGCTCGTGGAACACTCCGCGGGCAATTGCCTACCGCGAGCTTAACGACATTCCGGAAACGATGGGAACGGCGGTAAACGTGCAGGCCATGGTCTTCGGCAACATGGGCGACGACTGCGGCACCGGCGTCGCCTTTACCCGCAACCCCGCGACGGGGGAGAACGTATTTTACGGCGAGTATCTCATCAACGCACAGGGCGAGGACGTGGTGGCGGGCACCCGGACCCCTCAACCGATCAACCAGCACCAGAAAAGCGACGGCGTCGGGCCCTCGCTCGACGAGACCATGCCGGAAATCTACGAGCAGCTCGACGGCATCCGCACCAAGCTCGACCGGCACTACCGGGACATGCAGGACATCGAGTTCACGATTGAAAAGAGCAAGCTGTGGATGCTCCAGACCCGCACGGGCAAGCGCACCGGCTTCGCCTCGTTCAAGATCGCCGTGGACATGGTGCGCGAGGGCATCATCAGCAAGGAAGAGTCTCTCATGCGGGTGGACCCCGACCAGTTGAACCAGCTCCTGCGGCCGACTTTCGATCCCAAGGCCAAGATGGACGCCCTCAAGGACGGGGTGCTGCTGGCGCGGGGACTCAACGCCGGACCGGGGGCGGCCACCGGGCGCGTGGTGTTCAACGCGCACGACGCCGAGGAATGGGCCAAAAGGGGCGAGGTGGTAATCCTGGTGCGCCTCGAAACCTCGCCGGACGATATTCGCGGCATGCACGCCTCGCGCGGCATCCTCACGGCACGGGGCGGGATGACCTCTCACGCCGCCCTTGTCGCGCGGCAGATGGGCAAGGTCTGCGTGGTGGGCTGCGGGGACCTCGAGATCGACTACCGCAACCGGCGTATGACAGTCGCCGACCGGGTGATCCGCGAGGGCCAGTACCTCTCGCTCGACGGCACGGCGGGCGAGGTCTTTGCCGGCCAGATTCCGACGCGGCCCTCCGAAATCCTTCGGGTCATCATCGACAAAAGCCTCGCACCCCAGAGATCGCAGGTCTACCAGGACTACGTGGCCCTGATGGGATGGGCCGACGAGTTCCGGCGGCTCGAAATATGGACCAACGCGGACCAGCCCAACCAGGCCGAGGAGGCCATCGCCTTCGGCGCCGAGGGAATCGGGCTCACCCGCACCGAGCACATGTTTTTCGAAGGAAACCGCATCGACGCGGTGCGCGAGATGATCCTGGCCGAAGATCACGAAGGCCGCGAGCGCGCCCTGGCCAAACTGCTCCCGATGCAAAAAGACGACTTCAAGGGTCTTTTCCGCGTCATGCGGGACAAGCCCGTCACCATACGAACGCTCGACCCGCCGCTCCACGAGTTCCTGCCCCACGACGAGAAAGACATCCAGAAGCTCGCGACCAAGATGGGGGTCCCGTTCGAGCAGCTTCAGGCCAAGGTGGTAAGCCTCCACGAAGCCAATCCGATGCTCGGCCACCGCGGGTGCCGCCTCGGGGTGAGCTACCCGGAAATCACCGCGATGCAGGTCAGGGCCATCATCGAGGCGGCCTGCGAAATCGAGGCGGAAGGGTTGGGGGTGCATCCCGAGATAATGATCCCCCTGGTCGGCGATGTGGCCGAGTTCAAAAACCAGAGGGAGATCGTGGATTCCATTGCGCGCGAGGTGATGGAGCAGTGCGGGATCCACATTGACTACAATGTGGGGACCATGATCGAGATACCGCGCGGGGCGTTGACCGCGGACGAAATCGCCGAGGCGGCCGAGTTTTTCTCTTTTGGAACAAACGATCTCACCCAGATGGTTTTCGGGATCAGCCGGGACGATGCCGGAAAGTTTCTCCCCACATACCTGGCCTCCAAGATTTGGGAGTACGACCCCTTCAGCCGTCTCGACCAGAAGGGGGTCGGGTCCCTGATGGAAATTGCCGTAAAGAAGGGGCGTTCGGTGAGGCCGGACCTCAAGATCGGCATCTGCGGCGAGCACGGCGGCGATGCCAGCTCGGTCGAGTTCTGCCACAAGATCGGCCTCAATTACGTGAGTTGCTCGCCCTACAGGATCCCGATTGCGACCCTCGCCGCGGCCCAGGCGGCGATCAAGGAAAAGCGGGCAAAACAGGCCGCGCAGCAGACGGCCGTAACAACCGCCCCGGCGAAGAGCCCGCGGAAAGGGGCCTGATTTTACCGACAGTCCCCGCCGGACGGCAAGACCACGGCATCCGGATACACCCGCCAAACCCGGCAAGTCCGGGCGGGGATCAAGGGGCTGTTGCCCAAAGAAATATTCAGGCTGCGCGACCATACAGCCGGACGTGAGTCCCCCTCCCTGCGATGGGAGGGGTTAGGGGAGGGTGTTGAATTTTCA
>JBAQYM010000248.1:0-7757 GCA_049300095.1 Syntrophobacteraceae bacterium | reverse complement strand
ACTTTGAACTTGAACTGAGTGGTGAAGCTCCTTCGTTTTGTCGCCATCGGTTTGGCCTCCACGTATCAGGTGAATTCTACCTTAATCCACCTAAGAGCGTGGTCTGAAAATCGGGGCCAATTATAGTCCATCCATATCTTTTTGCGTCCAGAGGCATGAGTATGAACCAGGCCACAAACGATGCGATCAGTACATACACGAAGTACTTGTCCCACCCTTTTTGGCCTCCCGTTCCCGGTTTCTTGAATCTTTCCGCGAGCAATTCCGGGTCATTGCGATACAGGTAAATGGTGGTTACCAAGCAATACCCAATAAACCAAACCGTAAAAAGCCACCCTTCGGTCCAACGCCAGTCACCGGAAAGAAAGAAAAGCAGGAATGGATACAACAAAACATTGAACGCCGCGTAGAGAATTTGACCCGGCGTTAATTTCCGGTTGTCATTCGCCATAGGACCTCTCCCCGAAAAGGGCCGTCCCGATCCTCACAAGCGTTGCGCCCT
Source organism: Syntrophobacteraceae bacterium (assembly GCA_049300095.1). GTDB lineage: Bacteria > Desulfobacterota > Syntrophobacteria > Syntrophobacterales > Syntrophobacteraceae > SbD1. Next base: position 7,255 of record JBAQYM010000248.1, on the reverse strand, counting down.
CCTCGATCGCGACCTCGAAATCACCGCTCATCCCCATCGAGAGCTCGGTAATTTTATCATGCGCCGGGGATTTTTGCCGCAGCCGGTCGAAAAGTTCGCGCATCTGCCTGAAATAGGGCCGCGCCCGCTCGGGCTGGTCGAAGAAGGGAGGAAGGGCCATGAGGCCGCGGATGTCGAGCCGTTCAAAACCGGATGCCTGTTCGAAAAACGGGACGAGCGCATCGGGGAGGATGCCGCTCTTGGAGGCCTCGGCGCCGATATTTACCTGGATGAGGACCGGGATTATCCTGCCCGCCTTTGCGGCCTGCCGGTCCAGCTCGCGGGCGAGGCTCTCGCGGTCGAGCGTTTCGACCCAGTCGCAGCACTCGACGGCGAATTTTGCCTTGTTTGTCTGCAGGTGTCCTATGCAGTGCCAGGTGACGGGCAGATCGGCCAGGACCTCGCGTTTGCGGCGCGCTTCCTGGATGTAGTTCTCGCCAAGAATGGCGATGCCCGCGCTTATCCCCTCGCGGATTCTCTCCACGGCGACCGTCTTCGTGACGCCGACAAGCTTCACCCCCGCCGGGTCCCGCCCGGCCCTCTCACACGCGGCCTCGATCCGCTTTTGGATCGCCGCAAGATTTTGGGCAACTGGGATCATGGCCGCGCAGTGTAGCACAAACCTCGATCGGATCAAATGCCAAGCCATGCCGGCAAGCGCGCCCGGCGGCGCCGGGCAGTGCGGGGGGGGGGGGCCTGAGCGATAAGCTCATTAAGGACTTGTCCGTAAATAACCTGTCAAGCGCTTTCAGGAGCTATTGCCTGGTGGCTTAGCTCGGAATTCCAAGCAGCCTGCATACATTTCAGGATCTGCGTAGCGTCATTCCCGCAGTGCTTTTGGGCGGGAATCCAGGGTCTCACTCTGCACAACAGACCGAAAAGACCCTGGATTCCCGCCCAAAAGCACTGCGGGAATGACGGTCCCTGGGTCCCGGGCTTAACCATGCGTGTATTACGGTTTTGCCGCAATTGACTTGGGCAACAGCCCGTTCCAGCCTGCCATCCGATGAACCCCCGCGATCCTTCCCCGGCAGGCTGGAAAGCCTGCCCCACGTCCGGACCCGATCCGGGATTCGCCGGGGTGGCGGATGTCTTGAATTGCCTCCGTGGAACGTAAGGGTCGCGACATTCCGGCCGCAAAAAAATTCATGCCCTCCCCACATTTCCTCCCCTGATTTGATTAAATTAAACCTTGACACTCCAGAGCGGGTACTTTATATAGGGCTGACCGCTGAAGCAAAGGAGTTCTGCGGGTAAGCGGCGAAAATTGTTGAACTTTGGTAGTGGCGTCACCTGATGATCTGTTATGATTACCAAAATCGAACGCAGATTGGCTGGTGATATTTTTTTAGGTACCCTGTCAGCGAGGCCACTATATGATGTGGCATTAAGTCCGCCCTCGAGTACCGGCAGTGAGTCCATCCCCGGATGGCTGAAAACGTGACTGCCCTGTGACGTTTTTGGAAGGCTCACGGTAGCATCTCCGCAAAAACGGGCGGCAATACATTTTGAGAATTTGTACAGAGGACTCGCTGGTCCTCAGCACAAGGAGGTGACTGCCATGGGCAAGCCTGAATTCGGTTTTGGGGTCCATTTGATCTTGGATGGCTATGGATGCGAGCGCGCGAACCTCGAGGACATCAATCTCATCTATAATTTCCTCGAAAATTACCCCTCTCAGATGGACATGACCAAAATTATGCCGCCCTACGTTTTCCGGTATTCGGGGGCCGTTCCGGAAGACTGGGGGGTGTCGGGTTTCGTGCTGATCGCCGAGAGCCACATCAGCATACACACTTTTCCGGATAAGCAGTATTTGAGCATCGACATGTTTTCGTGCAAGCCGTTTGACACCGACGTGGCGGTCGAAACGATAAAGCAGTATTTCAAGGTGCAGAAATTTGACATCAAGGTGCTCGATCGAGGCCAGGAATTTCCCAATACGATCCGTGAATCGGCCCAGGTGGTCCGGATGGATCGGATGTTGAAACAGCGTTCGAGATAAGAAGCCTGACGTCATGAGTGAGAAAAAAAAGGTGGGGTCCAGGGCCTTCGGGAGCCTGGGACCCCATTGTTCGTTTCTGGGATTGCACGCGTCGGAAACGGAATTCGATTCGGCGCGGGCCGTTCTCATTCCGGCCCCCTATGATGGGACAACCACGTACAGGGCGGGCGCGCGGGAAGGCCCCCGAGCGATCCTGTCCGCCTCGCGCGAGCTCGAATTCTTCGACGAGGAGACCCGCGGCGAAGTATACCGCGAGGGGATATTCACGCTTGAAGAGCTGCCCGTAAACGTTTCTTCTCCACGGGCAATGGTGCGGGAAGTGCGGGAGGCCTGCGAGATGGTGGTCGAGAGCGGCAAGATGCCGGTCCTGCTCGGCGGCGAACACCTCCTCTCGCTTGGAATGATCGAGGCCCTCGCCGGAAAATATCCGGACCTCAAAATTTTGCACCTGGATGCCCACTCGGACCTGCGGGAAGAGTACCAGGGAAGCTCGTACAGCAACGCGTGCGTCATGCGGCTCGCCCTCGAACACGCATCTTTGGTGCAGGTGGGGATACGCTCTCTTACGAAAGAAGAATACGATTTTATAGAAGAGCGCCGGGTCCCCTGCTATTTCGCCCACAAACTTCACCATGACCCCGCGTTGTGGCGGAAAATCCCGGATGAGGTCGCCGGGGCGGACCTCTATATCAGCATCGACCTCGATGCGTTCGACCCGGCGATAATGCCCGCGGTCGGGACCCCCGAGCCGGGAGGGTTGGGGTGGTACGAGACCCTCGCGATGCTCAGGGAGGTGATCGGGCGCGCAAACGTGGTCGGGTTCGACATCATGGAACTCCTGCCCGTGCCCCAGAACCCGCCCGCCGAATTCTTCGCCGCGCGGCTGCTCTACAAGCTGCTGTCCTATATTTTCATGGACAAGCGGTGATCTGCTTGTTAAGGTCCAGGGTTGAGGATAAAATGCAAATGGCGCCCGAGGGTGATTGCGGTCCCTGCGCGCCGTAACTTATGCGAAAGAGAGTGATCAAATTGGAAGAGCAGTCAGCCAAAGGAATCCAGAATTGGCTCAGAATGTGCTTCCGTCGCCTGGCCGGTGTCCAAGATTCGGACGATGTCGAAAAAGAGATACAGAAGATAATCGACGAAGGGGAGCAGCGGGGGCTGATTTCCGAAGACGAAGGCGAGATGATCCAGGGGATTTTCTCCTTTCGGGACACCATCGCCCGGGAAATCATGGTGCCGCGAACCGACACCGTCTACGCGGACGCCGATACGGACATCGCGGAGATCATTCAGCTCATCATCAAGAGCGGCCATTCGCGGATACCCATCTACCATGATAACATCGACAACATCATCGGCACTCTCCACGCCAAGGACCTCCTGCCCTTCTGGGGCACGAGCGGTTCCTCGATCCGCGGGATGGTGCGTCCTCCGTATTTCATACCGGAGACAAAAAAGATAAGCGAAGTGCTCAAAGACTTGCGGGACAACAAGTCCCACATGTCCGTGGTCATTGACGAGTACGGCGGCACGGCCGGGATTCTCACCCTCGAGGATATTATCGAGGAGATCATCGGCGAGGTCATGGACGAGTACGACGCGGAACAAAAGCTTATAATCGAGCACGAGGACGGGTCGATAACCGTCAGCGCGCGTCTGGATATCGAAAAGCTCGGGGCTTTTCTCGGCGTCGACTTCACGGAAGGCGATTTTGAATCGGTCGGCGGCTTCATCATCAGCCTGCTCGGCAAGGTGCCGCAAGCAAACGAGAAGATTTACCACGAAAACCTCGAGATAGTGATCGAAACGGCAACGAACCGGAAGATCGACCGGATTCGCATAAGAAGAATCGACCGGGCGGCCGAAGGGCAGGCTTCCGGGGAAGAAACCAAAGAGTCGTAACCCTTGCAGGGAGACCCGCATTGCATATCCATCGCTGACTATTCCCCCTTTTGATCCCGCCGTGTAAGTTCACTTGTACTTTTGCACTGATTCTTGTTCGAAACAGATACCTATGAAAGCCCTACTCCTCTCCATTTTGAGCGGACTGTTGCTCACGGCGGGGTTCCCGAAACCCGGGATGCACTACGTCGCCTGGGTGGCGCTCGTGCCGCTCCTGATCGCGCTGCGTGGAAAGAGCGGCAAACAGGCCCTGTTGCTCGGGTTTGTATGCGGCATGGCCCACTACGCAACGGCCATGCTGTGGATCTGGCACGCCGTTTATTACTTCGGCGGGGTCCATTTTGCCCTCGCAACGCTCGTCCTGCTCCTGCTCGGCGCCATCCTGGCCCCCTATCACGCCATATTCGCGCTGGTCGCGCGGAGGTGGGAAAAGTCGCCGGCGCTCCTTGTCTTCGTGCTCCCCTTTGTCTGGGTGAGCCTCGAATGGGCCCTGACGCACGCGCCTTTTTCGGGTTTTCCGTGGACCCTTGTCGGTTATACGCAGTCGCCTGTCAACCGGTTGATCCAGTTCTCCGATATCACGGGCGTGTACGGGGTGAGCTGGCTGGTGGTTTTTGCGAACACCGTGATTTTCGGCCTCATCCGGGGGCACTTCCGGAAGCTCGGGGTCCCGGTGCTGGCCGTATGCGTCATTGCCGCCCTGGTGTACGGTTCGTCGAGGCTCGATGCGGTAAGAGGCGCCCAGGACAATGCCGCTCCCTTCACTGTCTCGATAATTCAGCCAAATATCGAGCAAAGCATCTTGTGGGACCCCTCATTTCTTGAGGCGAACTTCAATCGACTCGGGCGGCAGTCCCGCGAAGCCGTCAAGGCCGATCCGGCGACGGACATGCTTTTCTGGCCGGAATCGGCGCTTCCTTTTCTCTATGGAATCGATGAGCGGTTCACCCCGAAGGCGAACGAAATTATTCTCGACGCCGGCAAGCCGGTGCTCTTCGGAACCACGGCGGTGACGCTCGCCGACGGAAAGCCGGCGTTGTTGAACCAGGCTTATCTCGTGGATGAACGGGCGCTGTTAAAGGGTGGGTACGCCAAGCAGCACCTGGTGCCCTTCGGCGAGTATGTGCCCTTGGCCAAGCTGTTGTTTTTCGTGCGCCACATCGTCGCGGGCGAATTGGAATACGTTCCCGGCAGGCAGCCCGGCCCCGTCTACCTCGGCGACCGCGCCCTGGGTGTGCTTGTCTGCTACGAGGTGATTTTCCCGGAAATTTCGCGTGAAACCGTCCGCCGGGGCGCGCAGGCGCTCATGAACCTTACGAACGACGCCTGGTACGGAGATACCGGGGGGCCCTATCAGCACCTCGAAATCTCGCGCTGGCGGGCGATCGAGTTCCGGGTCCCGCTGGTGCGGGCAGCCAATTCGGGCATCAGCGCCGCCTTCGATGCAACGGGCGCGGAAATCGGGAGGATTCCCTTGAACAAGGAGGGTTTTCTTGCCGTCACCATACGTCCCATGCGCTCATTATCCGTTTATGCAAAATATGGCGATGTTTTTGCCTGGTTATCTGTTTTCACGGCGATTTCAGCGCTTATAATTTCTTATCTTATTAGTGCGAGGAGGAAACCCTTATGAATTTCGACATCGCGGAACTGCGAAACTCCCTGAAAGACCTTTCCCAACGGTTTAAGACCCTTGGAGGCTATCTTTGACATAGAGGGAAAGGAAGCGCGCTCGGCCGAACTGGAAAAACTCACGGCGAAGCCCGATTTCTGGGAAAATCCCGAATCCGGCCGAGACATTCTCAAGGAACGATCCGAACTGAACGAAATAATTCAGACCTGGAAAAATCTCTGGGCCGATATCGAGGATAACGAGCTCCTGTTCGACATGGCGGTCGAGGAGGAGGACGAGCAGAACCTGGTCGAGGTCCGGCGCAAGCTCAAGGAGCTTCAGAAGAAGTACCGCGACCTCGAACTGCGGCAGATGCTGAGCGATGAGAACGACAACAAGAACGCCATCGTCACCATCAACGCGGGGGCCGGGGGGACCGAAGCCCAGGACTGGACGGAAATTCTTCTGCGGATGTATCTCCGGTGGTGTGAGAGAAAAAATCTCAAGGTCGATATTGTCGACATGCTGGAGGGCGAAGAGGCTGGGATAAAGAACGTCACCTTTACGGTCTCGGGACCGTATGCCCACGGGATGCTCAAGGCCGAATCGGGCGTCCACAGGCTCGTTCGCATCTCGCCTTTCGACGCGAGCGGCCGCCGCCACACATCGTTTGCCGCCGTGCTCGTCTTCCCGGAAATCGACGACAGGATCGAGGTCGACATAAAGCAGTCCGACCTTCGGATCGACACCTACCGGGCAAGCGGGGCGGGCGGGCAGCACGTGAACAAAACCAGTTCCGCCGTGCGGATCACCCACATTCCGACGGGGATCGTGGCCCAGTGCCAGAATGAGAAATCGCAGCACAGGAACCGCGACATCGCCCTCAAGATTCTCAAGGCCAGGCTCTACGAGCGCGAAAAGCGCGCCCAGCAGGCCAAGATGCAGGAAACCCACGACAACCTTGACGAAATCGCCTGGGGCAATCAGATACGCTCCTACGTCATGCAGCCCTACCGGCTGGTCAAGGACCACAGGACCAACACCGAGAAAGGCAACGTCGACGCGGTGCTCGACGGCGACCTGGACGACTTTATCGAGGCCTACCTGCTCGGCTCGATGACCTCCGGGACCGCCGCGCAACCGGGGCAGGCCGGCTGACGTTTGGCCCCGTTATAAAGGCCGACTGACTTCCAGGCGGAGACTACCTGCGTAAGGGAGATTTCCTGCTTCGTGCCCTTCGTTTCTTCGTGTTCTTCGTGTTAAAAAAAGTCGCTGTCCAACCACGAAGAGCACGAAGAAACGAAGGGCACGAAGAGGAAATTCCGGTAAAAAAAACAAAAGCGGGATGGAGGCGTGGGCCTCATCCCGCTTTTTGCTTCTCGTTTCCGCTCGCAGCTCTAAAGGTGACAGCAGACAGTAGGTTGGGTTAAGCGACAGCGAAACCCAACGAGGGCCGTTCTTGTTCCGAGAAAATGTTGGGTTTCGCTATCGCTTAACCCAACCTTGTATATTAAATATTTGGTATAACGAGTTGTACCACCGGCTATGGTAGACCGTCCCACCATGACTACGGACTGCTGCTCAAATCACATACGGACAAACTGCCATTCAACTGAAGTTCGGTTCGGAACGTCAAAACCGTCATTCCCGCGGCGCTTCTGGGCGGGAATCCAGTGTTTTGCTTTGCGCAACGG
>JBAQYM010000247.1:0-9619 GCA_049300095.1 Syntrophobacteraceae bacterium | reverse complement strand
CGCAATGCGTTGGAGCAAAACGAGTTGTCCCATAGAAGCTGGATTCCCGCCCAAAAACGCCGCGGGAATGACGATTTGCGATCAGCCCCCTCAATCCCCCAATCCCCCAATTCTCATCATACCAGCTTCACACACATCATTTCTTTTGTCCGAAAAATAGAATACGATCATGCCCGAAAAATCTTCCACGAAAAACTCAAAACAGGTGTTCGATAATGGACCATACCCTTCCCCCGCTCCCGGAAAACGCAAAGTGCAGGCGGTGCGCCGGGCGCGGACAGATAAGACTGCCAAGCCATAATACGATTTTTTGCGGCGAGTGCTTCATGCACTTCTGCAGGACGGCGGTGTCGAGGGCGATGGAAAAATTCGCAATAACGCCCGAGACGGACATCCTGGTCGCGGTCTCGGGCGGCAAGGACTCGCTGGCCGTCTGGGACATCCTCAACGCCCTGGGATACCGGACACGGGGGCTCCATGTGACCCTCGGAATAGCCGGTTTCTCGGATGCGTCGGTCGAAGCGGTGGCCGAGTTCGCCACTTCCAGAAACCTGCCCTGGGCGCAATATTCGCTGAAGGAGCTTTTCGGCTGGACGGTCGAGGAGGTTCGCGACCGCACGAGGCGCAACATCTGTTCGGTTTGCGGAACGATAAAGCGCCAGATGCTCAACCGGCTGACGGTGCGCGAGGGCTACCGCGCGATCGTTTCGGGGCACAACCTCGACGATGAAGCCGGACGCCTCCTCGGGAACATCCTGAGGAACCGGACCCGGTATTTTGAAAAACAGTATCCGTACCTTCCCTCGACGCACCCGCGCATGCCGGCCAAGGTAAAACCCCTCTACCGCCTCGAATCGCACGAGCTTCGCGCCTACTGCAAGTTCGCCTCGATCCGGCCCCATTCGGCGTCGTGCCCGCTCTCGCGCGGCGCGACCAGCCACACGGTAAAGGAAGCCCTGGACATGCTCGAGGCCAAGATGCCCGGCACGAAAAGAGATTTCCTTTTCTCGTATCTTAGAAACCGGAAGCCCCCGGAGTTCGACACATCGGAGCTGAGGCTTTGCGAGCAGTGCGGCGAGCCCGCCTGGCTTCCGCTGTGCTCCGTTTGCAGTCTGAAAGCGCAGTTGAACGAGGTCCGCAAAAAGGAAGAAAAAGTTAAGGAGGCGGCCGGAGACAACCAGCGAGGCGAAAGATGAGAGCTGCGGGAGAGAATGACAATCAAACGGTGCGAGCGGCTTGCAGGCGCGACAAGGTCCCCCTTTCGGTGGCGATAATCACCAGGGACGCCGCGCAAAAGCTCCGGGGATGTCTCGAAAGCGTTTCCTTCGCCGATGAAATCGTCGTGGTGGATTCGGGCAGCACCGACGGCACCGGGGAAATCGCACGGAAGTTTGGCGCCCGGTGGTTTGTCGAGCCCTGGAAGGGCTACGGCCCGCAGAAAAACAGCGCCGTCGAGAAGTGCTCGCATGACTGGGTCCTCTCGATCGATTCCGATGAACGGGTCCCGGCCGAAACCGCGCAAAAAATCGCCGACATCCTCGCCGGAAGCAACCTGGCCGACGCATACATGCTCAGGCGCAAAAACCATCTCCACGGCAGGTGGATCAAGGTCGCGGACTGGTGGCCCGACTACGTCACGCGGTTGATGAGAAAGGACCGGGGGCGATTCGAGCGGCTCGTCCACGAAAACTGGGAAACGCCGGGGAGGGTCGAGCGCCTCGCGTGCGCCATCGAGCACTACAGCCACGATTCCTACTCGGACATGTTCCGGATGCTGGACAATTATTCCACCCTGGCGGCGGAAGAACTGCATGCGCGGGGGAAAAAAGCCGGCCCGGCGCACGCCGTTTCGCGCGCGCTGTGGATGTTTTTCAGAAATTACGTCCTGAGGCTCGGATTTACCGCCGGGTTCGACGGGTTCATGATCGCGTTGACCAAGGCCCTGGGAACTTTCCTTAAATACGCGAAACTCTATGAGATGAGAAAGTATCGATAGGATTTATCGGTGTGGAGGCGCGGGCGCGGTGCGGAAAGTTTCGCTCCGGCGGGGACCATTCCCCGGCAGGCTGGAAAGCCTGCCCCACATCGAACCAGTGTTACGTGAACGGTATTGTCCTTAAGTTGACTGCAATGGGCGGGGAGGCGGGTTGGGGACCGGCCCGGCTTGCCGCCGGGCCGGATGAGATCTCGCTTTTGGGCTATTCCTGGATTTCTTCGACATTCTTCACTTCGATCACGTCACCCTTATCGCTTTCGGTTATTTTTCCGGTCACCTCGACCAGCTTGCCAACCATTTTCGACAAGTCTTTTCCCTTGGCGATGTAATCTCCGTCGTCAGCCTCGATCACAAAATTCTTCCCGCTTTGCACGACCGTGCCGACAATCGTCTCGTCCTGCGCGGCCGCGGCCGGGGCCGGGGCCGCGGCGACGGCGATCGAGGTTGAGAAAAGGAAAGCGAAAAGAGCCGCGCAGCATAAAACTCCGACAATGTATTTCACTGTAAATTCCTCCTTGTAATCTGGCATGTGGCGGCCGTTCCGGCCCAGTGCGCCCGTCGGCCGTTTTCGGGCTATCTTGATACCAGAATCGGCGGCCAAAGTACACCAAAATTGCCTTTAAACAGATTGCGGCGGGGAGCACATCCGATCTGTTGCCCGAAGCAATATCCAGACCGGGCGCAATTGAGACGGACGTAAGTCTCCCCCCCTTCGATGAAAGGGGTTGAGGAAGGGTGTCGCATTTTCAAGTACTTACAACCCCTCCCCCGGCCCGTCCCTCCGGCCCAAACACCTCCCGCCAGGGGAGGGAAAACCTCCGCCCTGCGTGTGCCGCACCTGTTACAACATTCGCATCTGGGCAGCAGCCCTCTTCGCGGCATCCGCGTTAAATGAAGCCCAGTCCATGTGGGGCGGGCTTTCCAACTCGCCGTCCCGCTGGGGTGGTTTCGAAAATGCCGCGGCCGTTAATTCAGATTTAGCTTTATTCCCGTGTTTAGTTGGGTTTATATTGAATCTGCAAATGCCTTCGGTCTGAAATTTAACCTACCGTTCTCAATCACGATTAACGCTTCCCGGCATGGCGTGAGGGTTTTTTATGCGCAATCCGATTTCTTTGAAAACACGCCTCCTGGTTTCGATCTGGCTGATTCTCATTATCGGAGTGCTCCTGCCCTTCTATTTCTTTCACCGCGATTTCACGCGCGAGATCATCGCCGAATCGAGGCGGGATGCGATCCAGCAGATGGACCACATCCACTGGCTGCTCAGCAGCGAAAAGTCCTTCCGGAGCACCGAGGAGCTGCGGGACTGGCTCGCAAAAGTGGGCAAGCAGTTGAACGCGCGCATAACGTATATCGGCCGTGACGGGGGCGCCATCGCGGATTCGCAACTCTCCGCGGAAGAAGTCGCAAAATTCGAGAACCTCTCCGGCCGACCGGAGTTTTTGCAGGCCATGTACGAAGACACGGGCACGGCGGTCCGGTACAGCAAGATAAGCGGTCAGGAACACATCTTCATTGCCAAAAGAATAAGCATCGAGGGCCCTTTTGCGCCGGGGGTGCTTCGGCTGGCCTTTCCATTCAGCCCGGTGAAGACCCTGCTCGACCGCCTGAGCGGCGGGTTGATATTGATTATTTCCATTGTTTTCGCCGCCACCCTCGTTTTGGGCTGGGCGATCATCCGGCGGCTCCGGGCCCCGGTTTCCGAGATGGTGACGGCCGTTGACGCAATCGGCGCGGGCGATTTCAAGCACCGGATTCATACCCGGAGCGAGCAGGTGCTCTATCCCCTGACCGTTGCCATCAACAGGATGGGCGAAAACATCGGCAAGCGGATAAGTGAAATTTCCACGCAGCGCCAGCACCTCGAGGCGGTTTTCGACGGTATGCGCGAAGGGGTGATGGTCCTGAATTCGAAGGGAAGGGTCCTGGAGGTGAACAGGGCCTTCAGCGAACTGGTTGCGCCGAGGGAGGCGTCCCTGGGCCGGAACCCTCTCGAAGTGGTGCGCAACATCGAATTCCAGGAAGCATGCGAGCGGATTCTGGCGCAGACCGGCCCCGAGGCCCAGGCGGAAACCATCGAGGTCCCCATGGGCCGCGACCGCGTTTTCAACGTCAATATCGTGAGGATTCGCGACCATAACCAATGCGTCGGGGCAATAGTCGTCTTCCACGACATCAGCAACATCAAGCGCCTGGAGCGGGTGCGGCAGGACTTCGTGGCCAATGTTTCGCGCGAACTCGGCGCGCCGCTTGTCTCGATCAAAACCCACGTTGAAAAGATCGTCGCCGAGGATACTTCCCTGGACAACAAGACCAGGGGTTCGCTCCTTTTTGTGGCGAAGGAATCCGGCCATATGCTGCGCATCGTGAAGGACCTGCTCCAACTGGCGGCCCTCGATTCGCGCCCGAAGCACTCCCGGGGCCTTTCGGCAAATCCGGCCGACGCGCTTGCGGCGGCCTGGGACGGGTGTCGCTCGGCCGCCGTGGAAAAGGATATCCACCTGGAGAGCGCCCTTCCCGAGACGGGGATAGAGATTGCCGCGGATTTCGACCAGTTGGTAAGGGTTTTCCGAAACCTGCTCGAAAACGGCATCAAGTACAGCATCGAGGGCGGGAAGCTCTCGGTGGGCCACAGGGTCGAGGAAGGCAAGGCGGTTTTCAGCGTCCGCGACGAGGGACCGGGGATACCGCGCGCGCACCAGCACCGGATTTTCGAGCGGTTCTACCGCGCCGGGCAGCCGATAACCGGCATTCAGGCCAGCACCGGCCTCGGGCTGGCGATCTGCAAGCACATAGTCCAAAATCACGGAGGGACCATCTGGGTGGAGAGCCCCAACCCTCTGGAGCAAAACGGGGCGACTTTCTTCTTTTCGATGAACCCGGCCCGCGAGAGCAAGTGCATCGAGGAGCCGAGATCTCAAGAATGTGTATTGCACTGAAATTTCGCCCGAGTTAAAAAGTTGATGCACTCTTGAATTAAATCTTATAATAATTTGCTTTTTGTCTATATTTGTGAGGAAACGAATCGCAAGCCCCCTCTGCCAGGAGTCTCGGAACAATGGAAAGCCGTTTTCACTCGGACCTCGAACAACTCAAGATGACCATTCTCCACATGGCGACCCTGACGGAGAAGGCGTTGGAAAAATCGGTCAAGGCCCTCGTGGAAAGAAACGACGAGCTTGCCGAGGAGGTGCTCAAAGGGGACCACGAGATCAATCTGCTGGAGGTCGACGTTGACCGCCACTCGCTTCGGCTCCTCGCCCTCGATCAGCCGATGGCGCGCGACCTGCGCTTCATCATCGGGAGCATGCGCATCGCGGTGGACCTCGAACGCATCGCCGACCAGGCCGTAAATATCGCGCAAAGGGCCATGTTCCTCACCAGCCGCCCGCCCCTGCCCCCGAATCACGCCATCGAGGAACTTTCGGAAACCTCCATTGACATGCTGCGCTCGGTAATATCGTCTTTTGTCAACCAGAATGCCGAGCTGGCGATGGATGTGTGCAGGATGGACGACGTGGCCGACGACCTCAACTACAAAATCCTCAAGGAGATGATGGCTTACATGGCCACCGAGGCCCCCGCGGTGGAAAGGTCCGTCCAGACAATCATCGCCGCCCGCTGCCTCGAACGCGCCGCCGACCAGGCCACAAACATCGCCGAGAGTGTTATCTTCATCGTGCGGGGGGTCAACATAAAGCATCACTGCCAGCAGTAGGAAGGGGTTGCGGGTTGCGGGTTAAACGCGGAGTATCGGCCGATGAGCGACATATCTTCGCTGTCCACTGTTCACCGCCCGCCGCCCACCGTTCACACCTCACTGCAAATCCTGCCGGAGAGAGGCCAAAATGAGGAAATCAATCTTTTTTGTCCTTCTGCTTCTTATTATCTTTGCGCCGCTCCAACGGGCGGCGGCCGCGGATCTCACCTTGAAAGCGTCCGGCCAGGGCGAGTGGAAGATACTCAGCCCGAGTGGAGCGCAGATCGGCACCCTTCGAAGCATGGAGGAAGGGGCTTTCAGCGTGCAGCTCCCCAACGGCGCATACTTCGGGATAATACTCAGGGGCGGTGACTTCAAAAAGCCCGGACGCCATGCGGCAATCTCCCCCGACGACGCCAGGTTCTACCTGGATGTCTGGCAAGCCATCCAGAAAATGCAGTAACAGCGGGCGTAGTCCAATCCATCCGACATCAGGCCTTTGCCCTTCAGCCGTTAAAGAAGCGAAAGCCGGCTGCCGGGGCGCTTCTTCAGTAACTTATTTCCAAAATTCGTACTTCTTCCGACAGAAAATGGCCGTGGAGCATGAAAGACGGGTGACCCGGATACTCGGTATCCGGGTCCGAAGGACAGGAGGCCAACCGAAAGTCCCGTTTTATTCCGATGCTTCCTCGGACCTCTTGCGCTCCGCGCCCGGATACGAGTATCCGGACCACCCGGGTCTGTTTCCATTACCATTTTGGTTCCGGCTCCACCGGGTTAGGTTGTTGCAAAAGGATTGCGTTTCCCACTCCGGACGAAAAAACTTGAGGGCGTCATTCCCGCGAAGGCTGGAATCCATAGTATTTTCCGCAGCGTAGAGAAGAAGCACCATGGATTCCGGCTTTCGCCGGAATGACGTTCCGGGCGACTTGCTCGCTGTAAAATGTCAGTTGTCGCATATCAACGGATATGCGAAACGCGCCACCAGCCGCATTTTGCCCGCGACTCGGCCTGATGGGCGAGTCGCAATGATTTTGTCGGTATTTGGTAATTAAGGATGTAAGGCTCTTATACTAAGTTGCGCTCAAGATGGTCCTGATATCCCGGCCTCACAAAATCCCCCCTGCCCCCCTTTAGAAAAGGGGGGCAGGGGGGATTTTGAACGCAACTCGGTATTAGACCGCTCCCCGTGCTCTCTCGCCATGAATCCGGTACCCCGGCCGCTTCGGGAACTGACTTGGTCTGGCATATGTCTTGCTACTTTCAGTTCGCTGCTTGACTCGAAGGCACTCACCCGGACCCCGGCCGAAGGGAGCGCGGAAATGAAAAGGGACCTTTGTTCCGTTATGAGATGGTTCGTCTTGCTTTGCGCCATGATGATTCTCACCGGCCCCGCGGCGCCGTTTTGCGCGGAGGCTTCGACCGTTCTGTCCGGCTGCCCGGTCTTTCCGGCCGACAATGTGTGGAACACACCCATCGATACCATGCCGGTGGATGAGAGGTCCTCGGAATACGTCGCCACCATCGGGGCCGCTGTCGGTCTTCATCCCGATTTTGGCTCGGGCACGTGGGACGGCGGCCCGATCGGCATCCCGTATAATGTGGTCCCGGGGTCACAGCCAAAAGCGCCGATTACGTTCGATTACGCCACCCAAAGCGATCCGGGACCCTACCCGATTCCGCCAAACCCCAAAATCGAAGGCGGAAGCCAATCCCATGGAGATCGCCATGTGCTCGTGGTGGACCGGGACAACTGCCTTCTCTATGAAACCTGGTCTACCTATCCGCAATCCGGCGGGAGGTGGCATGCGGGTTCGGGGGCCGTTTTCGATCTTCGCTCCAATGTGCTCCGCCCCGCGGACTGGACCTCGTCGGATGCCGCCGGACTTCCCGTTCTGGCCGGGTTGGTCCGCTACAACGAGGTGGCCGCCGGTGAGATCACCCACGCCTTGAGATTTACCGCCCCCCAGACACGAAGGGCGTACGTCTGGCCCGCCCGCCACTACGCCTCGGACCTGACGGGCCTCGACTACCCGCCCATGGGACAGCGGTTCAGGCTCAAGGCCGACTTCGATATCTCGGGGTTTTCCCCCCAGGTGCGGGTAATCCTTTCCGCCCTGAAAAAATACGGGATGATTCTCGCCGACAACGGCTCGGCCTGGTATATCTCGGGCGCTCCCGATTCGCGCTGGGACAACGATGTCCTGGTGGGCGAGCTAAGCGGGGTTAAGGGCTCGGACTTCGAGGCGGTCGACGCGTCGTCGCTGATGGTGAGCCCCGATTCCGGGCAGGCGCGAACCGGCGGTCCCACCCCGCGCGCAAATCCCCCGGAGCGTGCGGTGCGCCTCATCTTCATCCATCACTCGACCGGCGAGCAATGGCTTGCCGACGATCATGGAGGCCTGGGGCTCGCACTGCGAAGCAACCGCTACTTTGTGAGCGACACCAATTATGACTGGGGACCGGACTCGATCGGCGGCAACACGGACATCGGCAACTGGTGGAACTGGTTCAGGGGCCCGGATCACGACGCCTACCTGAGCGCCCTCTATGCCGAAACGGAGCAGCACTCCGGTTATTCGCGCCTTGCGACCAACCCCGGCGGCCCCAATCAGATCGTCATGTTCAAATCGTGTTTCCCGAACTCCGCATTGACGGGAAATCCCGGAGACCCGGTCCCTCCCATCGCCTCGAACCCGTTACGGGGCGAGAGCGCCGGATCGGAGTCCCACACGGTTGCCAACGCAAAAGGCATCTACATCGACCTTCTTAATTACTTCAAAACGCAACGGGACAAGCTCTTTATCGTCATTGCCGCCCCGCCCCTGATCGACCCCGCGCGGTCTTCGAACGCGCGGGCCTTCAACCAGTGGCTGGCGCACGACTGGTTGAAGAATTACGCGTACAAAAACGTGTTCGTCTTTGACTTCTACAACGTGCTGACAACCAACGGCGGCTCGCCCAACACCAACGACCTCAACCAAATGGCGGGCAATCACCATCGGTGGTGGAACGGCGCCGTCGAGCACAAAATCTATGGAGACAACGACGCCAATCCCAACGTCCTGGAATATCCCACCGGCGACGACGATCACCCGAGCCGCGCGGGGTCTAAGAAGGCAACGGCGGAATTCATTAAGCTCCTCAATGTTGCCTATAACCGCTGGCGGCCGTCCCTGGCGGAAGCCCTCGACAACAGCGCCCTTGCGTGGACGAGCGGCGGAAATGCCAAGTGGTTCGGCGAGACCGCCACCTGTTTCTATCAAGGCAACGCCGCACAGAGCGGGGTCCTTGCCGACGGACAGTTTTCCTGGCTCAGGACAACCGTGACCGGCCCCGGCACACTCAAGTTCTACTGGCGCGCAGCCTCGCAAAAAGACCATGACGTCCTGGGGTTCAGCGTCGATGGTTCGCTCAAGGAAAACATCAGCGGGAGCACCGGCTGGAGACAGAAGACCTGCGTTCTCGGTCCGGGCGCCCACACCCTCGAATGGAGGTACCGGAAGGACGCCGGCGGCAGCGTCGGGACTGATGCCGCCTGGGTGGACAAGGTGGAGTGGACGAGTCCGTAACGGAAGACGAAAGACGGAAAACAGAGGACGGAAGTGGGAAGACGGAGGACAGAGGACGACGGTGTGAAGGCGGAGGTGGGAAGATAGGGGTGGGGAGACGGAATTGGGCCGACAAACGGCGAGGTGGACGCGGCCGGGCGCCGCCGTTCAACCGTAGGGGCGAGGTTGAAGGGCTGTTGCCCAAATGCAAAAGTTACGACAGGTGTGGCCAAAACAGGGCTGAGGTCTCCCCTCCCTTGGCGGGAGGGGTAGGGGGAGGGGGTCGTAAGTACTTGAGAATTCAACACCCTCCCCTAACCCCTCCCATCGCGGGGAGGGGGACTCACGTCCGGCTGCATGGTCGCGCAG
>JBAQYM010000246.1:0-63352 GCA_049300095.1 Syntrophobacteraceae bacterium | reverse complement strand
GGAATCCAGTGTCCTTCCAAACGGTTGCAAAAGCAAAGGCGCTGGATTCCCGCCCAAAAACGCCGCGGGAATGACGATCCTTGGGTCACGGGCTTAACCATGAGCGCATTATGGTTTTACCCGATTTGACTTGGGCAACAGCCAGGGAAGGCCTGCCCCACGGCCCCGGCCGCCGGATGTGCCAAAGGTGCACAGTAATGGAGCTGATTGTAAAGCCCCTTTGGTATAGTGGTTTTGGCGCCGATCAGGCAAAGATTTTATAACAGCGGTGCGTGGTTTGTAAATAGACCGCGGCGCGGGGAGAAGTCAGGCCGCGGCGTGATCCCTTCCATCGGGTTCGAGTCGAAGGTGCAACGGATAATATCGCCAAACCGTGATAAAGGCCGATAGGGGACCCCTCTCCCCAAGTGAGAGGAGGGGCCGGGGGACAATGCTGTTGCTTTAAGCGTTTATGTACTCCGTTTTGTCATTTCGACCGGAGGGAGAAATCTTGTTTCTTCCGCACCACGGAAAGATTTCTCCCTCCGGTCGAAATGACGATATGCTCAAGCGATTCGTTAAGGCAACAGCATTGGGGCAGGGGGAGGGGGTCGCAAACGCATGACATCACCGAAACCCGCCCCTTTCCCCTCCCGTCGAAGGGAGGGGGGGCGTCGATCCGCCTGGTCGCCGGGTCGTCTAAATCCTTCTTTGGGCGAGAACCCGCTTACAGGTTTAGCTGAATTTACTCTGGCACAAACCCAAAAAGGAGTCTAAATCCTTCTTTGGGCGAGAACCCGCTTACAGGAGTTCCAGTTCCGAGGGTTCGGGAACGTCTTTATAGGTGCCGCAGCAAATGATTACGTCGTCGAATTTTTCAAAATACAGGCTCTTGGGCAATTCTTTCTGGGTTACGGGATCAAACCACTGGTAATCCGTCCAGCCGGAGCCCGTTGCCTTGGCGGTATCGACAATCTCCCGGACAAAGGGCTTGCCGTTTCCATCTTTGACATCGATGAAGTTATGGCCGACAAAGTGGTGATTGGTGCCGTGAGCAAGCATGACCCCGTCGAGATCCAGGACAAAAATGTATTGCCGGTTCTGATTAAATTGCCCCCTGCGGTTGGAAAATTCGGCCAGGGCAATCGGTGTGCCGGTGGCCCTGCAAAATGCTTTTGCCCTTTCCACCCATTCCACGGCTTTCTTTGCGGTGGTCATCTTACCCTCCTTGACAGGATTGTTGTTAAGCCAGCCAATCTCCGGTGGTCCCAATGCAAAAGAAACATCTAACGGGCGGGTATTTTTTGTTGTCGATCCATCCTCCATTCTGTGGGTTCCCGTAGCACGTGCGGCTTGCCCGCCGCCGAACAGGAGGGGCCGGGTCGGCACGCCCCGGAATCTCCGCATGGCTGTGGCGGAATCGTTAAAGAAAAAGCCCTTCCATCACCTTGCCGAACCCCGCGCGGGAAGGCGGGGAAACGCAGGGAGAACGGAGCGGCTTGTCCTTTCGATCGGTGGTTGTAGTGAGCCGGATCCGGTTCGCGGATGCTCGTCGACTATTCCGGCTCGTCCCGCTCTCACGGAGAGACGCTGATGTCGTGTCGGATGTCCCGGCAGCTCGGGACGGCGGCCGGGCGATATGGAAGATGGAGGACGAACGTGTAGTGGAATTGCTGGGATACGGATTCAGGTTATCAGAGTTTATCTAATTGTCAAACGCTATCGGAGGGAAACCTTTAGTGGCTCGATCCGTTCCCGTTTGCATCGGATCGCGGTAATCTGCTACAAGGTAAACCACTGACCCCTAACCGCATAGATTGGGACTGGACTCCATGGACACGACATCAAGACTTTGCCTGAAAATAAAGCCCGGCCGGGTATCGAGGTTTGTCATGCTGTTCCAGCGGGGGTTTCTCGTGAGGGTCCCTCCGGGGGTGACGTTGGACGATGTCCTCCGGGATGCCGGGTTTTCACGGAAGTATCTCGATGAAAGGGTGCAAACCATCTTCCTGGACGGCTCTGTTGTGGATGAGCCACAATCCGAGCCGGTCCGCGACGGGTCCTCCATCGCACTCTCCGCCGCCCTGCCGGGGTTGGCCGGGGCGATATTTCGCAAAGGGAACACGCTTTCCGTACTGCGCAGCGCGACCGCAAAACGGCCGGATACTCGAACAGAGCAAGGCCGGCTCGGGATCGCGCGCATTAAGTTGTATAACGTTGTCGCCGAGGAAATGGGGCCGGAACTGCTGGGGACCGGAGTACTCGTGAAAAGGTCCGAGCTGGAGGAAGAGTTCGCGGCCAGGCGCGACCTGCTCGAAACTTCGATCACGGAGGCCGAACTGGACGGAGAAAAAGTTGAGCCCGCCACGCTGTTCAAAAAGAATTTCGCGAGTTCCGAACACATCTCTTTATTCATATCGTAAGCCCGATACGGCGCGCATAAGCACCCATTCTCATAATACGGTTACGCATTGTTAATCGCATTTCATCTTCATGTCCTTCGTATCCCGCATGTCCTCCGTATCCTTCGTGCCCTTCTTGTTCTTCGCGTACTTCGAGGTTGATCGTTTCAGTTTCTACCACGAAGTATCTCATGTCCCCTTGGGACACTCTGAACCATGAAAAGCTGGATGGGCATGCTTTGAGGCTGTTGCCCAAAGAAATATTCAAGCTGCGCGACTATTGAGCCGGACGTAAGTCCCCCTCCCTGCGATGGGAGGGGTTAGGGGAGGGTGTCGAATTTTCAAGCACTTACAACCCCCTCCCCCAGCCCCTCCCGCCAAGGGAGGGGAGACCCCCGCCCTGTTTTGGCCACACCTATCGCAACTATTGCATTTGGGCAACAGCCCCCTTTCAGTGTCCGCTGCCATAACTATCCGAGACAGAGCACGAATGGGTCATTGGTTCTGTGAGTTAGCTGGGCAATGCTCCTCCGACGTATTACCTTCAAGATATGACGTGCGGAGACGGCGGTGCGAGGAGGGCAATATGGGTGCGAGAGGGTTCCGGTCGGGTATTATCGGCGTATTTTTTCTCCTGGGTGTTTTTTGCGGTGGAGAGGTCCGCGCCGCGGGAGAGGTCGACCACGGCATCTACGGCCGGTTGCTCGCCAAGTATGTCGCGGGTGGAACGGTTGACTACCGGGGCCTCAAGACGGAAGAGCGGACACTCGACGAATATCTCGGGCTGATCGAGCAAACGAAGACGGGGGACCTCCCCCCAAAGGAGCAGCTTGCATTCTACATCAACGCCTACAACGCCTGCACCCTGAAGCTCGTGCTCGGAGGCTATCCGGGAGTCAAGTCCATAAAAGAGCTTGGGGGCGTTTTCAGCTCCCCCTTCAAGAAAAAGATCTGCAAAATCGACGGCCGGCCTCTCAGCCTGGATGAGATCGAGCATGAAATCATCCGGCCCCGTTTCAAAGATCCCCGAGTCCACTTTGCCCTGAATTGCGCTTCGAAAGGCTGCCCGCCGCTTGCCTCGGGACCTTACCGGGGGGCTGCGCTGGACGGCTGGCTCGATGAGGCGGCAAGGGCATTTGTCAATGACCCGTCAAGATATCGCCTCGATGGCGGCAAGCTCTCTGTCAGCATGATCTTTAAGTGGTATGCGCCGGATTTCGGGGATGGCGCGCTCGGTTTCATCCGCAAATACGCGGATGGAGACCTCGGGCGGACCCTGACCGCCGGGGGTGACAGGATCAAGGTCGGGTATCTCGACTACGATTGGTCGCTCAACGGAAAGTGATGCCGACACGCGTGAACAAGAGGCCCCGAATGTGTGTGCCGGCGCGGGGGGGGCCGGCCGAAGTGCTTAAAACGTGCCCGGTGCTTGCATTTTGCCTGGCTGGCGTTGACCGATTCCGTGCCCGCGGGCGCGAGACGCCGGAGGTCATTTGTTTGTAAACGGGTTTTGGGAAAAACCAATGAAGGTCGGGTCCCGTTCGTTTGGAAGATTTGTTTTGCCGCTTATCCTCCTCTTGTCCTGGGGATGCGCCGCGATGGATTCGAGCCGGGCCGCCGCGAGGCTCGACCGGTCCGGTGAGTGCCGGGGCTTCCTCGCAAGGCTGGATGAAGCAACCGAGAGGGCGGGCGTCGGGGATGCGTCGAGTTTCCGCGTCGCGGGCTTTCCCTATCTTCGGACCAGCCGTTTCCTGGCGGCGATGAAGGACCGCGTGAAAACCGACGGGGAAAAAGCCGAATGGTTCCGGCTCATGCGGCGGCTCGATGAACAATCGAGGGAAAAGGAAATCCTCAACCTGCCCGAGAGCGGGCCGGCCCAGTTCGGGCTGGACGCCGCCGCCGATTCGGGCCGAAAAGAGCTTATTGCGCGGGCGCGGTCCTGCTCGGACGATCTGTTTCGCCGGGAAAGTTCACTGCCCGGTTTTTTTGATGCCGTTTCCCGGGAGTTGAAGGCCCCGGACGAATACTCGTCACTGAGGCGAGGAATAGGCCTCTATCCGCTTTTTTCGATACCCGTAAACGCCGTGACCGAGCGGGTGAGGACAAAGATCCGGGGGTGGTACGACAAGAAAATCGAGGAACTGCCGGTCAAGGGCAGTCTCAGGTCCTACGCCCCTCGTGAAGGCACGGGATTGACGGGGGCGGGGATTGCCCAAACGCTCGAATCCGCCGCCGATAACCCTTTGCGCGTTCCGATCCTTCAGGAGGGCCAGGAAAGAGGGCTCGCCGCCTTTTTTGCTCCCGTATACGTCCAGGATGTCGCCGGACTCTACGACCGGATCGGCCGCGTGTATTGGGACGCAGACAAACCGGGAGTCGATCTCCTCAAACCGACGGTTTACTACTATATTTCCCACGCCCTGCTCCGCGAGCGGCCCGTATTGCAGATAAACTACGTCGTCTGGTACTCCGAGCGGGCCGGGGAACAGTCCCCGAGGATCGAGCGCGGCAGGATCGACGGCCTGACGCTGAGGGTCTCTCTGGGCGAACGCGGTGCGCCCTTCATGGTCGATATGATGAACAACTGCGGCTGCTACAGCTTCTTTTCCCCGAGCCGGGAAGCCGTGCTTCGACCAAAGCCGCGGCCCCGCGGGCCCGGACCTTTCGTGCCTCAGTGGCTGCCCGAGGCGCCGTCCGGGATGCGCCTTGGCGTTCGAATCAATTCCGGATGGCACCAGGTCGAGCGCCTCATGGCCGTGGATGTGCCGGAAAATGCAATCGAGTACGACCTCGTCCCATACGCTTTGCTGGAATCTCTTCCCGCCGGGGGCGGGACCCATCGCAGCATGTTCGATGCGCGCGGGATTGCGCCGGGCACCGAGAGAATAGAGCCGCTGATCTTTTTTTCGATGGGTATTCCCTCGATCGGCAGCATGCGCCAGAGGGGACATCATGCCGTCGAGTTCACGGGCCGGGCGCACTTTGACGACCCGCGGCTTTTCGAGGAAAACTTTATCTTCAGGTAGGCGATAGGGACGCCTCATCGGAGCCGGAAAAACGTCTCCCCAATGCCCGTGTTGATCCTGAGGTTTTCGTATAATACCCGTCTTTTGAGCACGCCCGAGGGCGAGGACTCATCCACGCCCACGGGAAGGTGGAGCCGTTTGTCGATTGTGAAGGTGTATCGGGTTGGAACGCCTCTTTTGAAGGGATTGTCCGAGAGCACGCGAATGACGATCCTGTCGCTATCTTCGCTCACGTCGAGATCGCCCTGGAACATATCGGTGAGGCTGTGGGAGATGTTTCGTATCAGCATGCCGAGGTCCGTCTGGTTGATCTGCTGCCCCGGAGATATCTCCACGAGCGGACTCTCCGCATCGACGCGCAGGGTAATCGGAGGAAACACCAGGCGTAGCGCGACATTCCCGTGCTGATCCGGGTAGGCGATCGTCATGCCCCGGTGGGGAGATTCAAAATCGACGCGCACCCGGTTGGGCTTTTTGAATGTGTACAGGAGTCTATGGGGGGCCGTAAAGGCGCTGTCTTTGCCGAAACCCGTGATGACAAGGCGTGTCTGGTAATCGTTGAGGTCGCGGTAGGCGGCTTCCATCCGGCTCACGAGCGCTTCCGAGTCCGCGCGGTCCCACGCCGCGGCGGAGCGCACCCCTCCGACGCTTAATGCGAGAAGAAGAGCGAGAACCACTGCCGGTAAGCGCCGGGACGCCCCCGCCGTGAAGCGTGCCGACAGTTTATGTGAAACCTCGGCCAACATCCCGACTCCTGAAAAAAGGCTGCCCCCCTTATCAAAAACTAATGGCGCATTCGGGCTTGTCCATGAGCCCAAGGCAGCCGTTTCCCGGCCTTCCCGATTCTTCCGGGGACGGCGCGCGGCCGCTCGGGCTTGCGGCGGGAGAGCGCGGGCACAACGCTCCGTCCGTGCTCCGCGCGCCATTTGCGGCAAGAATGAATATGGGATACCGCGAAGAGTGCGAAGCTGGAATCCAGCGCCGCCGCCCCGTCCTCGGACAGGGTTTGAACGAGGATGAAACTTCATTGGTTGTATGAAGTTTCATAAGAGCGTCCGGCAATTCGTTACCGTTTCTTATGAAACCTTCCTACAGCCCGGTTGGTCGCTTCGTTATTGCCTGGTAGCCGCTCTGGCCCACTTGCCAGGATTTTTCCTTTTCCACATAAAACCACTTCTGCGAGAAGGTGACCGTTTCGAGGGTGGGAGAATCGGGGCGGTAATACTGATAGTGCAGAATGGCGGTGGCGGTTGTGCTCTTTTCGATGTGATCGATTTCCCTTACCTGAAAATCGATTATCCGGATCTTTCCCTTGAAGTTGTCGACCTCCTTCCAGAACAGCTCTTTCTTGCCCGGGGGGACCCAGGCGGAGGCGGAATTGTAGTCCTCCCACCTGAATGAGCGGTTGAACGCCTCCACGGCGGCGGTGAGGGCATCTTTTCCCTTTTCGTCCTTGCCAAGGGGCCCGCAGGATGCCGCAACCGCGGCGACGAGCAGGCAGAAGGCGGTCATGACAATTTTCGAGACGGTTCTGTTGCGCTTGGGCATCTTCGGCTCCGTCAAAATCCTAATTTGAAGGATTCACGCCATGGGGCGGCGTCATACCGGCGAAAGCCGGTATCCAGGGGGTGCCGTGCGCGGACTGGATTCCGGCTTCCGCCGGAATGACGATCCTACTTGATCGGCAAAATAATCGCTCAATTTAGGAAAATGTATTGGTTCACACGGAGGGCGGACGGCGGAAGGACCCTCGGCGCTCCGTCTTCCGTCTTCCAACCTCCGTCTTCCGTCTTCCGTCTTCCGTCTTCCGTCCGGCGGGGAGCATTCTTATACAGAAAGACCTTTCGATCAAGTAATTTCAAGGACTCGGGGGTGGCCCGAAAATTCCAAAAAGTACCCCCTCCGGTTGTATTTCGGTGTAATTCGAGTTCTATCTGGGTTAAAATGGTGCAATCTATAATAACAACCCCCTTTGAGTGAATCCCTGATGACGCAATACGTCTGGTGCAAAAACGACGAGTGCCGGATTCCTGTGTTCAGGTGCATCCTGTGCCGGTACGACTGCTATGAGGTGCGCGGGCGCGCCAGGGATGGAGAGGTAAATCCGGCTTTTGAAGTTCTCAGAAGTTCAGGAAGATTCAAGGAGTACTTCATCATGAGGCGCAAGGAAATCGCGGAAGCGCGGAACCAGTTTTCCTTCTTCGAGAAGAGCGAGAAAAAGGAAGAAAAAGAGGATATGGAGACCAGCGGCCAGAACGGCGAAAACGAGGTGTTTCTCCTGGAAGACGGCAAGATCAAGGCCTTCTCGGCCAATGATTACACGGCCTCGACCCTGTACCAGGCGGTCGAATCCTTCAGCGTCGAATGCAGGTTGGTGCGCCCCGAGGAGCCCGGCAACATGGTGTTCGAGGGAAAGAAGCCCTCGAAGAAAACCGTGCCGATCCTGGTGAAAAAAAGCGGGGAATGCGTGATCCTCGATTCCTGGGAAGAACTCGAAGCCCAGCCCTCGCAGCTTGCCGAGGCCCGCGACGTGGTCGGGGCCGTGCCGGTCAAGCAGGTGTTCGTCCTCAAGAGAAAATAGGGGGCGGATGTTGGGTGGTAGATGTTGGGTGTTGGATGTTGGATGTCCAACCCCCGATGCCGGACGCCCGATACCCGATGCCGGACGCCCGATACCCGATGCCGGACGCCCAATACCCGATGCCGGACGCCCAATACCCGATGCGGGGGTCTCCCCTCCCCTTGCGGGAGGGGCTGGGGGAGGGGGATTACGTCCGGCGCACACAGGAATATCGAACCTCTATCGAGCGCTTCGGCGTCTATCCGGCGCTTGGAAGCCCCTGTTTTTCTCCCTTCCCTCTTAGCATCAGCACATAGGTCATCACCGAGGCGATCACCGCCGGGACGACCCCGAGGGCGATGAAGACCGCGTCTCCGGGCAGGCGGAACCATTCGATCATCCTCACGAACCGCTGGTTGAGGTAACCGAGGTTTCTCGCGTGCCAGTATCCGTTATCGAGCACGTCCCGGAGCTGCATGACGCCGCCGGGGAAAAGATTCAGCAGGATCATCAGCGCAAGTCCGATGTTGAGTCCCCAAAATGAAACCTTGATGAACTTCTCGGGCTTTGCCCACTGCTCCTCGGTCAGCACGTGCCTCAATCCGAGGACGAGCAGGGCCATTGCCAGCATCCCGAACGCCCCCATGAACGCCGCGTGCCCGTGGTTGGGGGTGAGCATGGTCCCAACCTCGAAGTAGCTCACGATCGGCAGGTTGATCAGGAAGCCGAAAATTCCCGCCCCCACGAAATTCCAGAACCCGACGGCCATGAGAAAGTAGAAGGTCCATTTATGCGGGATCACCCCGCAGACCGGGCATTCGGATCGCGTCACCCGCACAAACGACCACGCGTCCAGGGTGAGCAGGGTAAGGGGCACGACCTCCATCGCGGAATACATCGCCGCGAAGGCCATCGTCATCACCGACTGCCCGGTCCAGTACCAGTGGTGGGCCGTCCCGACGATCCCGCCGCCAAGGAAAAGTATGGCGTCGAGATAAATTACCCTTATGGCCGTCCGATGTGTGACCATCCCGAGCTGGTAGAAGATCACGGCCACCATCGCGGTGACGAATATCTCGAAGAAGCCCTCGACCCAGAGGTGGATGATCCAGAAGCGCCACATGTCCACCACGGCGTAATTGGAAACGGAGTCGAAAAAGAAGGCCGGAATGTAGAAAATGGGAATGGTCGCGGCGGCGATGATAAAAAGGGTCGCCAGTTCCCCGTATTCCTTGCTGCGGGTCCCGTTGCCGACCGCGCGGTAGACGAGGACGAGCCATAGCACGAACCCCACTGTCAGCAAGACCTGCCACATGCGCCCGAGTTCGAGGAATTCCCATCCCTGGTGGCCGAACCAGAACCAGAGGTCGCCGAGGGCCTGGCGGATTCCGAGAAGCTCGCCGAAAAGGCTCCCGCCCACCACCAGCACCAGCGCCCAGAAAAGAAGGTTTATCCCGAGTTTTTGCAGCCTGGGCTCGGTGTCGGACAGGGAGGGGGCGATGAGGAGGCCGCCCGCGATGTAGGCGGTCGCCACCCAGAAAATGGCAAGCTGGAGGTGCCAGGTCCGCAGGATGTTGCTCGGAAAAATGCTCGCGAGGTCGAACCCGTAGAAGCTGCCGGGTTCGGCCCGGAAGTGGGCCGTCCCGCCCCCGACGAGGACCTGGACAAGGAAGAGCAGGCTAACGACGACAAAGAACTTGATCGTCGCGCGCTGGCTCTCGGTTGCGTTTCCCGGTACGAGTCTCGGTTCGTGCGGGACGTCCG
This sequence comes from Syntrophobacteraceae bacterium, assembly GCA_049300095.1. Classification (GTDB taxonomy): domain Bacteria; phylum Desulfobacterota; class Syntrophobacteria; order Syntrophobacterales; family Syntrophobacteraceae; genus SbD1. The sequence continues at coordinate 53,621 of JBAQYM010000246.1, read as the reverse complement.
AGGGCTTCCAGCCAAGGTATTCGAATCTTCCGAAAACGAACAGGACCGCCGCCAGTCCGCCCAGAAAGGTAATGATGCTCAGCATGCTCCAAAGGAGCGCGTCAGGGGTGGCTCGGTTTCCAACCGATGGGTCGTAAGGGAAGTTATTCGTGTACGAGTAGTTTTTCCCCGGCCGGTTGGCAACGGCCGCCCAGGCGGTCCAGGAAAAGAATGCGGTGAGCTGGCGAAGCTCCTCGAGGTCCGTGATGTATTTCGGTGAAAGCCCGCCGCTCAGTTCCGGGTCGGAGAAATGCCGGGCCCAAAGCGCAATCTGGCGCGTATAGGAATCGGCCTCGAACCCCGTGAAAACGAGGACACGGGCGCCCGCGTCGTAGCGGTTTTTCTTGAGCACCCCGGCGACCTCGGCGGCCACGATCTCAAGTTCCTCGGCAGTGAGCTTGGATAAGGGGTGTTGGAACATTTTCGCCACGAGCCCCTCGGCCGTGTGCTCCCCGAGGGTATGGAGGTATTGAGCGGAAAAGTCGGGTCCAAGGTATGCGCCGTGCCCCCAGATCGTTCCGTTTGCCATGAGGCCGTAGCGCAAAAATACCTCCTGCCCGGCCATGACGTCCGCCCCCGTATAGACGACCCTGCCGGATGGGTCCACCACCTTGCTCGGAATGGGCGGGGCGTCCCTGTAGGCCGAAATGGATATATAGATGAGCACGGCCATTCCGATAAGTACCGTGACCACGACTGCATACCTCCAGGCCGGAGACAGTTGTTGCGCGGAGTTTTCGCTGGTTTCCATGGCGGGTTCCTTGTTTTGGGAAAAAATGAGACGCCCCCTTGGGGGATGCGCGGCTACGAGGTTAAATCCGCTTTAAGACCTTGGGGGCCGAATTTCAACCGCGTGCGGGATATATTCACCACGTGCGCACACGCTCCATCGGGGATGCCCCGGCGCCGGCCTTGCGACTTTTCAAAGAAATGAATACAATTTTGTTCCATTGCGGCATGATAAAATTAGTGACAATTTTGTATAAATGAGGTAAGTGTCCGCTTAGCTAAGCGAAAATACTCATATTTTAGGGTGAATTAAAAATGCCGGAAAATTTTAGTCTGATTGAATTAAGGGCATTGCACGAAATTGCGAGGGTCCTTTCACGCTCGACAGAACTCAAAGACCAGTTGCAGGAGACCCTGGACGTTCTCAGCGCCCGGCTCGGGATGGAGCGGGGGATGATATCGATTCTCGACCTCCAGACCGGCGAGGCGTACCTCGACGTTGCTCGCGGAGTGGACGTGGAAACGGGGAAAATCTGCTACCGGCCGGGTGAGGGGATCACCGGCAAGGTGGCGCAGACGGGGCGGCCGCTGGCTATCGCGAACCTTGGAAACGAGACTCATTTCCTCGACAGGACGGGCGCCCGCAAGTCGCTCAACCGCGCCGAACTCGCGTTCCTGTGCGTCCCGATTTTCTACCAGGGCCGTTGCGTGGGGGTCCTCTCGGCGGACAAACTCGCGCACCAGGTCGAGGAAATCGGACAAGAGGTCGAGATACTGGGGGCCGTTACCGAGTTGCTCGGCAAGGTGGTCCATTTTCGCGCCGTCGATGAAGAAAACAAGCGGCTGCGACGCATGCTCGCCGAAGCGCGGCGTCCGACCACGAATATCATCGGCCGCTCGAAGGTGATCCAGGAAGTCCTGCGGCTGATCGACCAGGTCGCCGACACGAACACCACCGTCCTTATCGCGGGCGAGACGGGGACGGGAAAGGAACTGGTCGCCAAGGCGATCCACGAAAACAGCCGCAGAAGGAACGGTCCGCTGATCCAGGTAAACTGCGCGGCGATGCCGGACACGCTTCTCGAGAGCGAGCTTTTCGGGCACGAGAAGGGGGCCTTTACGGGAGCGATCACGCGCCGGCGCGGGCGGTTCGAGGAGGCCCAGGCCGGGACCGTTTTTCTGGACGAGGTGGGAGAACTCTCGCCGATCGCCCAGGCAAAGCTTCTGCGCGTGCTCCAGGAAAGGGAATTTCAGCCGCTCGGGTCGTCCCGCACGGTCAAGGTGGACGTGCGCGTCATCACGGCCTCCAATAAAGATCTCGACGCCGAAGTCGCGCAGGGCAACTTCCGCCAGGATCTTTTCTACCGGCTCAACGTCTTCCCGATCTTCCTGCCCCCGCTTCGCGAACGCGGGCCCGATATCCTGCTCCTGGCGGACTATTTTGTCCTGAAATACGCGCGCGAGTTCGGAAAAGACATCAAGAGAATCACCACGAGCGCCATCGACATGCTGATGAGCTACCACTGGCCCGGCAACGTGCGCGAGCTGGAAAACTGCGTCGAGCGCGCGGTGCTGCTCAGCCAGGATAACGCCATCGATTCCTGGCACCTGCCGCCGACCCTCCAGATGAAGCCCGAGGGCATGCAGAACGTGAGCCGCGGGAAGCTCGAAGCGCTCACCAGCGCCTTCGAACGCGACCTCATCACCGACGCTCTCAAAGACGTGCGCGGAAACCAGTCCCAGGCGGCCCGCCTCCTCGGAACGACCAAGAGGATCGTCCAGTACAAGGTGGAAAAATACGGCATCGACCCTCGACGGTTCCGGGCAAAACAGTCGGCGTGAGACGCTGTGGGAGCGTCGGCGTGAGATGGCGTGGGAGTGTCGGCGTGAGATGGCGTGGGAGTGTCGGCGTGAGACGCTGTGGGAGCGGCTTGCAGCCGCGATCTCAATGAATTCCTTGTGACGCCGTGTCCGATGATCGGGCGGGAAGTCCTGCTTCGTGTCCATCATGACCATCCTGACCATCCTGACCATCATGACCATCCTGACCATCATGACCTCCGTGCTCTTCGTGGTTGGAGCATCTTTTTTTCAACACGAAGTATCTCATGTCCCTTTGGGACACCCTGAACCATGAAAAGCTGTTCGGTGGACAACGCTTTGGGGCGGTCGCTCAAAGAAATATTCAAGCTGCGCGACTGCTTAGCCGGACGTGAGTCCCCCTCCCCGCGACGGGAGGGGTTAGGGGAGGGTGTTGAATTTTCAAGTACTTAAGACCCCCTCCCCCAGCCCCTCCCGCCAAGGGAGGGGAGACCCCCGCCCTGTTTTGGCCGCGCCTGTCGCAACTTTTGCATTTGGGCAACAGCCCCTTTTTAGTGCCCACCGCCGTATCTTTTCGAGACAGAGCACGAAGATCACGAAGGTTTTCCCCCGCTTTATTTTGGGTCAACGCGCCGGACCCCGCCAAACGCAGCCAAGGACATCGCGGCTGCAAGCCGCTCCCACACTCCTTTGAGCGCGTCCCGCATGGCCACGGATGTTCGGTTCGATCTCCTTTGAGGGTCTTCTCGTTTCCTCCTCGTTCCCACGCTCCGCGAGGGAACGCATATCTTCCTCTCACCTGCTCTTTGGTCTGCATTCCCACGCAGAGCGTGGGAACGAGGGGATTGATGCGGGGCGGGATAAAAAAATCTATCTGGATTCAAAATGAACGGCCGGCGGCGGCAGGGGGTTTGCCAAGACGACTAATCTGGTATAATACCAAACCTTGCCGGCCGAAATTAATCCCGGACCTTCTCGACTTCCTTGCACATGCTCGGTTTCTCTGCAAATGCTCGGCCTCCTTGCGCGGGGTCTGATCGTCCCCGCTGTCTCTGAGCTTCCGCACCGGCGAAAGATCCTGAAGATTGCGATGATTCCGCATCGGGCGGGGCGCCGCTTCCATATGACAAAGACCCCGAGACTCGACCGGCCGTGGAACTGATCTCCGAGCCGGCTTACCATACAACCCGACCAGCCGCGGAACCGAGCGCGACCCAGGTTTACGATGGAACAACACGACCAGGCACCGGCCCTTTCCTATCGCGTCCTTCTTCTCGTGTGCTGCGCGGTCTGCTTCGGGTGCTATTCCGGGGCATATATGCGCATCCCGGTCCTGCCGCTCTTTGCGCGCCAACTCGGGGCGGATACCTTCCAGATCGGCCTTATAACCTCCTCGTTCATGCTGGTTGCCGGGGTCCTGTGCTTTCCGCTCGGGATCATGTCCGATAGGCTCGGCCGCAAGCGGCTCATCCTGGCCGGACTCCTCCTCTCCGCCGCCACGTCGATCCTGCTGGGCCTCAGCAGGACGCCCTGGCAACTGATGGGCATATACCTTTTTTCGGGCGCGGGGCTCGCGGCCTTTGCCCCGACCATGATGTCGTTTGTGACGGATTTTTCTCCCAGGACGCATCTGGGCCGCTCGTATGGCTGGTACACGATGGCGCTCTACGGGGGCATGAGCCTCGGGCCGGCGATGGGGGGATTCGCGGCGCAACTGCTTAATTTCGAGTGGGTCTTCACGCTTTCGGGCATTTTCATTTTTTTCATGTTCTGGATCGTCTTAATATTTCTTCCCGGGCAGCCTCCGCCGCACGTGCCCCAGGATCAGGCGCGGAGCAACAAAGCGATTCTCCGCGAGCTGCTCCGCAACCGGCCGCTTCTTGCGTGCTGGATGGTTACGCTCAGCAGTTGTTTCGGCCTCGGAGTATTTATAACGTTCGTGCCCCTGCACGCCAGCGACCAGGGGGTCGGAGTGGGGCAAATCGGGGTGATTTTCGGGACGCAGGCGCTGGTCAATGCGGTGTCCCGCATACCTTTCGGGCACTTGAGCGATTGGGTGTCGGACCGGGGAAACCTCGTCCTGGCCGGGCTGCTCGGCTACTCGGCCTCGATTGCGGGCGTCGGGCTGTCGACTACGCTTCCCCTGTTCCTGGCAAGCGCGTTTGTCATGGGGATCAGCATGGGCATAGCTTTTACCGCTGTCGGGGCCCTGATAGCGGAGGTCGTTCCGGCGGATGCCCGAGGGCTTGCTATGGGGGGTTATAATACATGTATATACCTGGGAATCATGCTGAGCGCCCTCATAATGGGATTCGTCACACGGGAGCTGGGTTTCCGGACCGGATTTCTCATCACCGCGGTCGTCAACACGGTGGGCGCCGTCGGGTTCAGCTTGCTTTTCAGGGCGGTATCCGTGCGCAAAAGCGCGGTCTCGGGGCATTAGTCGCGCCGGCCGGTATTTTTTCAGCATTCGCGCACGTTGAGCTACTGGACATCGGAGCGGATATGAGCGATAATTTCACGTTATTTCTCCGGCCGTCTTGCCCGGCGAACCTCTTGGAGGCTCGGCGGATAAGTCCCCGGGGTCCATGAAAAGAATGTTCGAGGAGGTCCCTCTAATTGAATCCCTTCTATAAGAATCTGGCTCTCTGGCTGGTTATCAGCCTCATGGTGATCCTGCTTTTCAACATGTTTCACCAGCCGCAGCGCACCAGTCTCGAGACCACCTACACGCAGTTCCTGACCTCGGTCCAAAAGGGGGAAGTGTCCCAGGTGACCATCCAGGGCGACCACGTTTTCGGGACCCTCACCGACGGCAAGTCCTTCAAGACTTTCGTCCCGAGGGATTCGGACATGATCCGGATACTCAGGGAGCACGGGGTTAATATTCAGGCCAAGCCCGAGGAGGAGTCGCCCTGGTACATGAACGTGCTGGTGAGCTGGCTCCCGATGCTGCTGCTGATCGGGGTGTGGATTTTTTTCATGCGCCAGATGCAGATGGGCGGCGGAAAGGCGATGAGTTTTGGCAAGAGCCGCGCGCGCCTGCTGAACGAGAACTCGAAAAAGGTGCTCTTTACCGACGTGGCCGGGGTGGACGAGGCCAAGGAGGAACTCGAGGAAATAGTCGAATTTCTCAAAGACCCGAAAAAATTTACGCGCCTCGGCGGCCGGATTCCCAAGGGCGTCCTGCTGGTGGGAGCGCCCGGGACCGGCAAGACCCTCCTTGCCCGCGCGATTGCCGGTGAGGCCGGGGTCCCCTTCTTTTCGATAAGCGGCTCCGATTTTGTGGAAATGTTTGTCGGCGTCGGTGCGTCCCGGGTGCGCGACCTGTTCATGCAGGGGAAGAAAAACGCCCCCTGTATCATCTTTATCGATGAAATCGACGCGGTCGGAAGGCATCGCGGGGCGGGTCTTGGCGGCGGTCATGACGAGCGCGAGCAGACCCTCAACCAGCTCCTGGTCGAGATGGACGGGTTCGAATCCAATGAAGGGGTAATCCTTATCGCCGCGACCAACCGGCCCGACGTGCTCGACCCCGCGCTGCTGCGGCCCGGCAGGTTCGACAGGCAGGTGGTCGTCCCGGTGCCCGACATCAGGGGCCGGGCGGGCATACTCAAGGTCCACCTTGTGGCCAAGCCCCTTGCCCCCGACGTCGACGTGCAGACCATCGCGAAAGGAACTCCCGGCTTTTCCGGGGCCGACCTCGAGAACCTGGTAAACGAGGCCGCGCTGCTCGCCGCCCGCAAGAACAAGGACCTTATCGGCATGGCGGATTTCGAGGACGCCAAGGACAAGGTCATGATGGGCCTCGAGCGCAAGAGCATGATCCTCAGCGACGAGGAAAAGCGCATAACCGCCTACCACGAGGCGGGGCACGCCCTTGTGGCCAGGCTGCTCCCAAATGCGGACCCCCTCCACAAGGTGACGATCATCCCGCGCGGGCGCGCGCTCGGCCTCACCCAGCAACTGCCCCAGGACGACCGCCACACCTATTCGCGGGAATTCCTGGTGGACAGCATCGCCATTTTGATGGGAGGCCGCGTCGCCGAGGAAATCTCGTTCAACATGAACACGACCGGCGCATCGAATGATATCGAACGGGCCACGGCGATCGCGCGGCGAATGGTGTGCGAGTGGGGGATGAGCGAGAAGATGGGGCCGGTGAGCCTGGGCAGGCGCGAAGAGCAGCCCTTCCTGGGACGCGAACTGGGCCACCAGCGCGACTTCAGCGAGCAGACCGCACTCAACATAGACGAGGAAGTGCGGCGAATAGTCGAGGAAAACTACGAGCGGGCCAAGACGGTGTTGACCGACCACAACGCGGTCCTCGAACGGATCGCCCAGGGGCTTCTCGAAAGGGAAACGCTCGACCTCAAGGACGTTGACCGGATAATCGACGAAATCGAACCCGACCTGATTGCCACGCTTCCGGGCAAGAAGCAGTCGGGCAAGTCACAGCCCCATTCCTGCCTCGCCGGAGACGCGGGACCCGCGCCCAACACGGCCCAAACCGAAACGGCGGAAGCCGCTGAAGACCCCGCACCCGCGAAAGCCGATTAGAAACCCGGAAACCGGGTCAAAAATACATAAAAGGGAATGAGCCCGCCGGGCCATTCCCTTTTATGTATTTGCCTCGAAAGATTTCTGACCGGTAACGATCCATCTCACCCCGGTTTTTACAGCCTCAGCAAATCGAGCAGCATTCCGTCTATAAGATCGAAAAGGGCGCGGCAAAGGCCTCCGTGGTTCATTTTGTTGCCGAAAAGGGCCGAGCGCAGCGTGTCAACCTGTTCGTTCACTTTCCCGAGCTTGCTGACGATGCCCGTTTGCGTGGCGATTTTTTCTTCGAGGAGCAGCCGTTTTGCGAGCGAGCAGAACTCGATTGTGTCTTTTTCGAGCTTTGCGGCGCGATCATGCGGGGTGCAGCCGGACCCGAGGGTTTCTCCCCCCACTTTTTCTCGAAGTTTTTCCGAGCACTTATGCTGGGTGCCTCCCCGCGTGGCACCGCCGTGGAGTCTATCCTTGAGGCCGGTCATGTGGGCGAGGGTGACCAGCAGGGTGCCGTATTCCAGCCCGCGGGTCCCGCGCCGCCAGTTGAGCAGCCAGGGTTTTCTCCAGTTCCACAGCAGGTTGGCCTCTCCGAAAGAGATCAGGTCGGCGGCCGCTTCCCCGGCGCGAAAGACGGCCTCCCAGTCACGCGCTTCGAGCGGGGCGACGGGGTCGGGAGGAGGGAATTTTTCGGCCGCGTCCTTTCCGGCTTCTTTCGATTGCGCCTCCAGGTAAGCCAGAACGTTGCATAGGAGTTGGTTTCCCCGGTCGTCGCCGGGGGTTTCGAGGTGCGCGTAGGAGAGGACCATGCGGCCGCGTCCCCGTTGCGTTTCGATAATGGCGGGGTGCCCCTTGATCCTGGCCGGATCGAGGTTTATTCCGTAAGCCTTTTCCATGTCGGGCCACGAAACGTTCGGGTCCATGTCGCACAGGCGCAGGTCGGCGACCTGGAAATCGGGTTCGGGGTCGGAATAGAGCGCCAGGGCGCGCACGGACCGGCAATCCGCGGCGTCCCACCTGAATTGCGAGGGCCACCAGACGGATACGGGTATTTCGGGCGGAATATCCTCCCAGGCGGGATGCGAAAGGGAGCCGCAAACGTTTATGCGGCCGCTTGCGCTCGGGAGGCGTTCGGCGAGGGGCATCCTTGCGATTGGGGCAAGGTGGAGCGCGGGAGGGCTCGAGAGGGCCATGCCCGCTCCGCCGCAAAAGCCGATGTAGGCCCCTCCCGCATCGAGGAAGGCGGCTATGCGCCGCTTTCCGGTCTCGCCAAGGGCGCGCACCTTGTGCGCGGCCCATCCGCCGGGGACCAGGAGGATTCGCAAATCGTCCAGGCGTCCGCCGCATATGTCGGATGTCCCGAGCAGCCGGAAGGGAATGCCCATGCGCCCGAGCGTTTCGACGCACAGCAGGCCCCAGACGAGCGACTGGTCCCAGAATATGCCGACGGGCGGTCCGTCCCACCCCTTGCGGGGACCTGCGCTACTCGGATTTTTCGTCATCTGTTTTCAGCATGCCCGATTGTTTAAGCACGGCCACCCCGCCCTGGACGTTCACGGCCCCGGTGAGGCCGGCCGCGTCCAACTGCCTCAGCGCCTCATAGGAGCGGACCCCCGAGTTGCAAACGATCATGAGCCGCCTGTCGCGGGGCACCTCATCCATCCTGTCTTTCAGGGTTTCCTGCGGGATGTTTATCCAGCGCTCCCCGAAGCGCTCGACAAACGGGGCGGCGTTGGCCGGTCCCCGGACATCGAGGCAGACGGCCTCCCGGGTTTCTTCAAGCAGGAAGCACTGTTCGAACTCGCCCGGCGCAATGGGCTTGTTGAGGCCGTCGAGGATATTTTCGGCCGTGTTGCCGGCCGCGTTCACGATGTCGAGGGCCGAGGCGAAGGGCGGCGAGTAGGCGATCTCGAGGTTCGAGAGGTCTTCGACCGTCGGTTTGAAGGGGAGGATGGCCGCAATGGAGTTGATCCTGCCCACGACCGCGTCGCCGCCGCGGCCGACGGCCTGGGCGCCTAGAACGCGCCTGGTCTTGCGATCCACCGTGATCTGCAGGTACATGAGGTCCTGGGTCGGATAGAAATGCGCCCGGTCGGCCTGGACGACAAACGCGGCTTCCGCCTCGAATCCTTCCCGCTGGGCCGCTTGCGGCGTGATGCCCGTCGATGCCACGGCCAGCTCGAAAATCTTTATCGAAAAACTCCCGACAGTGCCGTCGAAATGCGCGCTGCCGCCCGCGAGGTTGGTCCCGATTACTCGACCCTGGCGGTTAGCAAGGGACCCCTGGGGGAAGTGGACCGCCTTCCCGGTGATGAGGTGCGCTATTTCGATGCAGTCGCCCCCGGCGTAAATGGCGGGGTCCGATGTCTGGAGCCTTCGATTCACCACGACGGCCCCGCGAGGCGAAACCAGGAGCCCGGCCTCGGCGGCAAGCCGCGAATTGGGGCGCACGCCCACGGCGGTTATCACCATATCGGCATCGATGCGTTCCTCGCCGGTGACGACTTCGATGCCGCCCGATTCTTTTTTTCCGATCTCCCGGACCCTTCGGCCAAGATGAAGCCGGACGCCTTTTTCTTCCATGTGGGTCCGCACGATACGCGCCAGCGACCGGTCGAGGATTCCCGGCAGGACTTCGTCTTCGACTTCGACCAGGTGTGTCTCGATCCCCCACAGGTCGCTGAGGGCTTCGGCCATTTCGCACCCGATTGCCCCGGCCCCGATTATTACCGCCCTGTCGACCTCGCCTCGGGACATGGCGTCTCTTACGGCTTTTGCCGAATGAAGATCGGAGATGGAAATCACTCCCGGGAGGTCGATTCCGGGGATGGGCAGCCTGTTTGGGCTGCTGCCCGTCGCGATGACCAGGTTGTCGTAGGGGATGTATTCCTCGGCCCCCGAATCGAGGTCCCGGACAAGCACGCGCCTGTTTTCGCGGTCGATTGCCGCCGCCCGTGTGCGCACCCGCACGCTGACGCCCTTGGCGGCCTCGAAAAATTGCGGGGTCCTTTCCATGTGGAAACTCGTGCTCATCAACTCGCGGAGGTCGCTCACCTCTCCCGAGACGAAGTAGGGGATGCCGCATCCGCCGTAGGAGATATACTCGTCCTGGTCGATCATTACCACCTCGGCCGCCGGGTCGAGCCTTTTCAGGCGGCACGCCGCCTTTGGCCCGAGCGCCACGGCCCCGATAATCACAACGCGCTTTCCGCTCATGTCATATCCTCGATAAGGTCAAAAGCATTCACCGCAGAGGCGCAGAGAACGCTGAGTAAACAATGGGTTAGCCCGATGTGCTTGACAAAATTTCAAGAATTTGCATGTCGGCGATGCGGAGAAATCATCCGCAACCCTTAACCGGCAACCCTTAACCCGCAACCCATAGAAGGCGACCCGCGTCAATCATTTCCAAAACTGCGGATTGCGCCGCAGTCTGGACAGGTCCAGTGTATCCCGTTGCAGGTCATGCCCCAGTAATTTTCTTCCATGCAGTCCGAACAGATCATAAAACCGCACGGACAGGTCCAGCAAAAGGGGTGCTCCCGTCCGCAGGCGGAACAAATATATTTTCCCGGCCGCTTCCATTTGCCTCTGCGGGCGGAGGTCGTCTTATCTTCCATACTGTATTCCCTTTTCGGTCGAGCCGGGACCTACCCCGCCGCGGCAACGATTTCTAGTAACCGTTCACCGCAGAGACGCAGAGGGCGCGGAGAAAAAGCGAATTTGAATTTGTTAAGTCCAGGACAGCCTTCAGCTTCTCTGGAGGAGCGATTTCTTGAAATTTTACCAAGAGTTTTTTGTAAGTCCCGATTTTCTCGGCGTCCTCAATTTTAAACCAGGCATTCGGGATAAAGCCACGAAATTGTAAGTTCCGGCAGAGGGGACCGGGGTGTTTTCTACCGAGTTGCGCCCAAAGTGGCAATTTTTAATAATCGCCAAGAGATCTTAGGGGTGTTGCCGTGCACGGGGTCATGGCCCATCTGATTGTTTGGTCGAATGTGAGTGTGAGCGGCTTGATAATGAAGTATAATTAAATCGTTTCAGGTGTATCTTTCCACCTGCGCGTGGAGCGCTACCCTCCGGGCGATCGCGCGCCGGCGCGGTGGGAAGACTTCGATTTTCACCACGATTGACATCAGGAGAACCTATACATGTACGCGGGCTCTTTCCCGATCATCACAGCCGACGAGGCGGCGGCGCATATTCACGACGGGGCGATGGTGGCCCTGAGCGGGTTTGCCAACGCGGGGACGGCGAAGGCCGTGCCCAGGGCCGTCGCCGCGCGCGCCAGAAACCTCCATAATGAGGGGAAGCCGTTTAGAATCCGTTTGATTACCGGCTCTTCGAGCGGGAACAATATCGACGAGGAACTCGCCCAGGCGGAGGCGATTTCCTGGCGGGCGCCGTTCCAGAGCGCCCCGACGCTTCGAAACCAGATCAACGCCCAGCAGGTCCAATACATCGACATGCACCTGTCGCACGCCCCGCAGACATTGCTGGCCGGGTTTTTCGGGAAGCTCGATTTCGGGATCATCGAGGCGACCGACGTGACCCGCGACGGCAGGGTCTATCTTACGACCTCGATCGGGGCCTCTCCGACTTATCTCAGGTATGCGGACCGGATATTCATCGAAATCAACAACTACCATTCCAAGCGGCTCCCGGAAATGGCGGACATCACGCTGCTCGCGCCGCCTCCCCGCGCAAACCCGCTTCCGATCCACGACCCGCTTACCAAGATCGGCTACCCCTATGCGATCGTCGATCCCAAGAAGATCGTGGGCATAATCGAGACCAACGAGCCGGACCAGATACAGCGCTTCACCCCGGCCGACTGGAGGAGCAAGCGGATAGCCGACCACGTCGTGAGGTTCCTATTCGGCGAGATGATAACCGGGCACATCCCGCGCGAGTTCCTGCCGCTCCAGGCCGGCGTGGGAAACCTCGCCAACTCCGTCATGGCGGCCCTGGGGAGCAACCCCTACATACCGCCCTTCCGGATGTATTCGGTCACCTTTCAGGATTCGCTCGTGGACCTTATGGAGCAGGGGAAGCTCGTGGCGGCGAGCGCGACGAGTCTCACGCTGACCCCGGATGCCCTCAAGCGCATTTGCTCGAACATGGACTTTTTCGGCGCCCGCATCGTGCTTCGCCCCCAGGAGGTCTCGAATGACGCGGGCGTGGTGCGCCGTCTCGGCGTTATCGCCATCAACCCGGCCATCGAGGTGGATATCTACGGGAACGTGAACTCGTCGCATCTTTTCGGCACCGACATCATGAACGGGATCGGGGGCAGCGGCGAATACACCCGGAACAGCTACCTGTCCATCATCATGTGCCCGTCCACGGTCCTGAGCGGCAGGATTTCGAGCATCGTCCCCATGTCCCCGCACATCGACAGCAACGAGCATTCCGTGCAGGTGGTGGTGACCGAGCAGGGGCTTGCGGACCTTCGCGGAGTGGGACCCATGCAGCGCGCGAAGAGGATCATCGAGAACTGTGCTCATCCGGCCTACCGGGATTACCTGACCAACTATATCCGGGAGTCGAAGATGGGCCACATCCGGCACAACCTGAGGAAGGCCTACGAGCTTCACCGCAATTTTCTGGAGCACGGCAAGATGCTGCCGGACCTCGATTTGACCGAGGTCGGCGAGCGGCTCTAACCGCGATAGATCGGGGAAATACCATGTCCATTGTCGAATCTTATCCGAAAGTCAGTCCCGAAGAGGCGGTATCCCATATTTTCCACGGCGCGACGGTTGCGTTCAGCGGCTTTACGAACGCGGGGGCGGCCAAGGTGACCCCGAGGGCCATCGCCGAGCGCGCCCATGTTCTGCATGAGCGGGGGGAGCCGTTCAAGATCCGCGTCCTTACGGGGGCGTCGAGCGGGGAGAGCATCGACGAGCCGCTCGCGCTCGAGCACGCCCTGTCCTACCGCGCGCCCTACCAGAGCGGCCCCAAGCTGCGGGCCCAGATCAACAGCCAGGAAGTCGAATACGTCGACATGCACCTGTCGCACCTCCCCCAGACGGTGCTCGCGGGGTTCCAGGGAAGTATCGATTTCGCGGTGATCGAAGCAACCGAGATCAGGCGCGACGGCAGGGTATATCTCACTTCGTCCATCGGAGCGTCCCCGGCGTATCTCAGGTACGCCGACCACGTCATAATCGAGGTGAATCACTACCATTCGAAGCGGCTGCGCGAGATGACGGACATACTCATGCTGCCGCCCCCGCCGCATCGTTTCCCGGTCCCGTTTCACGACCCGCTGACAAAGCTCGGGTACCCCTACGCGGTCGTAGACCCCCGCAAGGTTGTCGCCGTGATTGAAACCGACGAGCCGGACAAGGTCCCCGGATTTGCCGGAAGCGATGCTCGGTCGGAAAAAATCGCCGAACACGTGGTGCGTTTCCTGCTCGACGAGATGCTCGCCGGACGGATTCCGCAGGAGTTCCTGCCGCTCCAGGCCGGTGTGGGAAACGTGGGAAACGGGGTCATGTCCGCGCTTGCAAGAAACCCTTACGTGCCGCCGTTTAAGATGTTTACGGAGGTATTTCAGGACTCTTTGGTGGATCTCATGGAGGCGGGCAGGCTGACGGCGGCCAGCACCACGAGCCTCACGCTCACCCCCAAGGTGCTCCAGCGCATCTACAACAACATGGACTTTTTCGCCCCCCGGATCGTCCTGCGTCCCCAGGAACTCTCGAACCACCCCGGGGTCATCCGCAGGCTGGGGGTAATTTCCATCAACACGGCGCTCGAGATCGACATCTATGGGAACGTCAATTCGTCCCATGTCTTCGGGACCGATATCATGAACGGGATCGGGGGAAGCGGGGAATTTACCCGCAACGCCTATATCTCGATCTTCATGTGCCCGTCCATCGCCAAGGGCGGGAGGATATCCTCGGTTGTCCCGATGTGTCCGCACATCGACAACAACGAACACTCGGTCCAGATCGTCGTGACCGACCAGGGTCTGGCGGACCTGCGCGGACTCGGCCCCATGCAGCGCGCGGAGAAGATAATCGAGAACTGCGCCCATCCGGCGTACCGCGAGTATTTGTGGAAATATATCGAAAATTCGCGCACCGGCCATATACGGCACGACCTGGAAAAGTGCTTCGAGCTGCACCTCAATCTCATGGAAACGGGCTCGATGCTGCCGGACCTCGATTTGGCGCAGATATCCTCGATCTGAGGCGGTCGGCCGCCGCCCCGGGTTGATGACAAATCGCTTGGCGCGCATCACTTCGATTAAGAACATAACCGTAAATAAGCTATGTAAGGGTTTTTGGGGTTGTTGCCCAAATGGCATATCTCAGAATTCCATGCAATCGCATACAGCTCAGAATTCCATGCAGTCGCATACAGCTCAGGATCCAAGGATCGTCATTCCCGCAGCGTTTCTGGGCGGGAATCCAGCGTCTTTTCTGTCCGATGCGCAAAGCAAAACACTGGATTCCCGCCCAGAAACGCTGCGGGAATGACGATTTTGACGTTCCGAGCCGAACTTCAGTTGAATGGCAATTTGTCCGTATGTGATTTGGGCGGCAGCCCGTAGGGCTGTGATCGCAACCCAACGAGTTATTTACGGACAAGTCCTAAAGGTCTTTCAATGGTTTACCGCCCGTGGCGGTAGGGCCCGGCCGGTGGAGTACGGGCTCAAGGAGGGGGAACGTGAGGACTCGCCGCACCTGTTTGACGATGACGGCTTTTTTTCTGATCGCCGCTATTTCCGTGTTCCAGGCCGTCGCGCGGGCGGCTGGTCCTGTTCCGTCCGCGGCGCCGATGGTGTCCGAATCGTTAAAGCATGACGTGTCCCAACCTCTTCGGCAGATGGAGGCCGTTCCACCCAAGGCGCCCGTCGCGCCCAGGGAGATCAACCCCCGCCGGTCCCCTCCCAAGGTGAGGCCGCCCGCGTCCCTCAAGGGTCCAACGGTCGCCGATCCGGCCGTCCAGGATAAACCTGCTCGGGAACAGCATGCCCGACCCCCTGCAGAGCTTCGAGGGGGTACACAACGTGAACGGCGTGGCCCCTCCGGACACACAGGGCGATGTGGGCCCCAACCACTATGTCCAGTGGGTAAACCTCGCCTTCGCGGTCTATGACAAGAGCGGGAACAGACTCTACGGGCCGGCGTCGGGAAACACGCTGTGGCAGGGTTTTGGAGGCGCGTGCGCCGAAACCAACGACGGCGACCCCATAACCGCCTACGATCAGATTGCCGACCGGTGGGTGATGACCCAGTTCGCCCTGCCGTCCTATCCGGACGCCCCCTTCTACCAGTGCGTGGCGGTTTCCACGACGAACGATCCCACCGGCTCATGGTATCGCTACCAGTGGCGGGTCCCCAGCGACAAGATGAACGATTACCCCAAACTGGGGGTCTGGCCGGACGGCTACTACCTCAGCATCAACCAGTTTACAGCGGGAAGCGGAAGCTGGGGGGGCGCGGGTGTCGCGGTATTCGAGCGGGCGAAAATGCTCCAGGGGCTTCCCGCCCGGGTGGTCTACTTCGACGTGGGGGCCATCAACGCGGTTTACGGCGGCATGCTGCCGACGGACCTGGACGGCACGGACCCGCCCCCTTTGGGCTCTCCGAACTATTTCATGGAAGTTGACCACCATACGTGGATCGGTCCCTCCGATGCGCTCCGCCTGTGGCGGTTCCACGTCGACTGGACCAATACCGCGAATTCCACCTTCGGGGGCCCGGGCTTCGAGCCCGACGCGATCATGGCGAGCGACCCGTGGGACCCCCTGCCGTGCATTGCGGAGGGCAGCCGGAACTGTGTTCCGCAGCCCGACACTTCGCAAAAACTGGATGCCCTGGGCGACCGCCTCATGTACCGCCTCGCATACCGGAACTTCGGGGATAGAGAGTCCCTGGTGGTGAACCACACGGTGAACGGGGGCGGAGGCGTTGCCGGAATCCGGTGGTACGAGGTGCGGGACCCCGGCGGATCACCCGTGATTTACCAGCAGGGGACGTATGCCCCATCGGATGGGGGCCATCGCTGGATGGGCAGCATGGCGATGGACGGTATGGGAAACATGGCCCTTGGCTACAGCGTGTCGAGCGCGAGCATATACCCGTCGGTCCGCTACACGGGGAGGCTGGTATCCGATCCCCCGGGGGTGATGGCCCAGGGTGAGAGTGAAATCGTTGCCGGCGCGGGCTCCCAGACCGCTTCGCATGCCCGCTGGGGAGACTACAGCATGATGGCTGTCGACCCGGCGGATGACTGCACATTCTGGTATACCCAGGAATATTACCCGGTGACCGACGGGTGGGAGTGGCACACGCGTATCGGGAGCTTCAAGTTTCCTTCCTGCTCGGAAGGCCCGGTCGGGACCATTCGCGGGTTGGTCAGGGACGAGGTTACGCTGAGTCCGATCGAGGGCGCCGCCGTGACCGCCGTTGCCGGTTCGATCAGCCACTCGACAGCCACCGGCCCGGACGGGAAATACCGCATGGACGTTGCGCCGGGCGACTATGATGTGACCGCCTTCAAATACGGCTTCAGCCGTAAACTGGCAAAGGGGGTCCCCGTTGTGGCGGGACAAGCCACGGCGCGAAATTTCCTCCTCCATGGCCTCAATCTCACGCGGGCATGCGGAACGGTAAAGGACGGCTCGGGACACGGGTGGCCGCTCCACGCCAAAGTATCGATCGCGGCGGAAGGGTTTCAGACGGACGTATATACCAGCGCCCGGACCGGCCGATTTTGCGCGGACTTGTATGAAGGGGTCCAGTACGCGTTCACTGTTGAGGCGATGAGCGGGGGATACCTGCCGTATGCGTTTACGGGGGGTCCGGGGGACCCCCTCGCTTTCAAGCTCGCGGTTGACCCGAGTTCGTGCAGCGCGCCGGGCTACGGCACGGTCGAGGTTTTCGTCGAGGACTTCGACAGCGCGACGCCGCCCGCCCTGCCGGCGGGATGGGCTGCGGCGGCCGTAACCGGCGCCGGAGGTCTGTGGGCGACCAACCCGAGCACGGTCCACCCCGGAGGCGCGCCGCCAAAAAGCCTGCCCAACCTGGTTTACTTCAACGCATACAATGTGCAGGTCGGCGATTCGGCCAGGCTTTACCGCACGGTTGGCGCGGACCTGAGCGCGTTGTCGGAAGCCGATCTGAAGTTCTGGATGCACCACGACACGGGGTATCCGGGCAGCAATGACCGGGTCCAGGCGCAGGTCTCGGTCGACGGCGGTCTCTCCTGGTCCAATGTCGGCTCCGAGGTCCCCCGCGCCGCTGCCGGGGTGGGCTGGGCCCGGCACACCGTGAGCCTCGACGGGTACGTCGGTCCCGCGATGAGCGATGTCCGCGTGGCTTTTCTCGCTACCAGCGCGTACGGCAACGACATCCACATCGACGGGGCCGCCATAGGTTCAAGGACCTGCATCGCCGTCCCGGGCGGGATCCTGCTGGGCACTGTCCGCGATGCGAACACGGGGATCGGACTTAACGAAGCGACCGTCACGGGCGGCGGGGCCACCACCAGCACCGCGCAGACCCCGGCGGGGGCCAACGGTTTTTATTCCCTGTTTGCCGGCGCCGCCTCGGGCAACACGGTCCAGTTTACGGGCTCGAAGGGCGGCGGCTACGGCGCGGATACCGAGATCGTAACGATTGCGAACAATGCCGCGACGCGGCGGGACTTCCACCTTCCCGCCGGAAAGACGGCGGTCGCCCCGAGGTCCGTCGCCCTGAGCCTGGAGAAGGGAACGACGGGCACGGCCTTTCTCGATCTTTCGAACACCGGAGGACTTGCCGCAAACTTCAGGGTCGCCGAGTTCGCGCCCGCGGCGGCGGCGGCCGGACCGTTCCAGAAACCGAGGATCGTTGTAAAGCCTTTCAAGCAGGGCTTCAGGGACGCCGCCGGACTTCCCAAGGCGACGCTGCCCGCGGCGCCGCCCTATGCGGCGGGGGAGATTATCAGGTCATGGTCGGCGCCCGTCGATATTTTTAATCCGTGGGGCATCGCTTTCGACGGTACGGACCAAACGGTCTGGGTGGCAAGCCCCGCCCCCGGCTGGGAGGGGGTGAACCGTTTCTTCGAGCTGACGCTCGACGGAGAGCCGACCGGGAGGTCCTGGCCATTTTCATGGTCACCGCAGGGCGGTCCCGCGGATGGAGCTTTTGTCGGGGCCACCGGGAAGCTCTGGATCGTAAACATTGGTTCGGGATCGGAAAACTGCATCCACGAGATCGATCCGGCAGCCGGCTACACCGGAAGGCGCGTCTGTCCGGGAGGAGGATTCGTCAATTCCCAGCGCGGCCTTGCCTACGATCCGGTCACCGATTCCTTTTATGCCGGAAGCTGGAACGATTCCATGATCCATCATTTCACCTCGAACGGCGCGATGCTTGACGAGGTTGACGTGGGCTTGCCCATATCCGGTCTCGCCTACAACTTCAGTACCGGGCATCTGTTCGCGATTACCAGCACCAACAGCGAATCCCCAATCTTCGTTCTGGATGCCGCGAATGATTATGCTCCGATCGGCGCGTTCGGGATTTCCGGGTTCCGGGCCTGGGGCGGGGCCGGAATGGAAATCGACTGCGACGGCAACCTGTGGGTAGTGGACCAGGTGACGCACACGGTCTACCAGGTGGGGTCCGGCGAAACCATGGCGGGGTGCGTGTTCGACATCCCCTGGATGAGCGCCGTCCCGGCCACCGGGACAATTGCGGCAACCAACGGGACCGGGCGGGTCGCCGTGAACCTGGATGCGGGCTCCCCGGCCGTCACCAGGGCCGGAACGTACAGGGCGAGGCTGAAAATCTTCGATGATACCCCTTACTCGGGGGCCTATATCCCTGTCAGCCTCGATGTGTCCTGGACGCACCACATCACGGCCGGCGCGGGGTCCGCGGGGGCTATATCGCCGAGCGGCAAAGTCGGAGTGCCCCACGGGGGAAGAAAGACTTTTACGATAACGCCCTCGGAGGGCCACAAAGTGGCCGGTCTCCGTGTGGACGGGACCAGTGTGCCCTTTACTTCCTCGGCAACGGGGGAGGTCACGCACACCTTCACCAATGTGATCGAAGACCACAGGATTGCGGCCACTTTCGCATTTAAAACCTACACCATAACGCCCCATCACGGCGTCGGGGGGACGACCTCTCCGGCCAATGCCGTCAGGGTGAGCCATGGCGGGAGCAAGAGCTTTACGGTTACGGCGAATACGGGCTACCGGATTGCCGATGTGGTCGTGGACGGTGAGACCAGCCTTGGGCCGGTTACGACGGCGCCCTTCACCGATGTGACCTCGGATCATTCGTTCATGGCCACCTTTGCAAAGCTGCAATACACCATTACGGCCGCCGCCGGAACAGGCGGGACGATCAACCCCGTCGGGGCCGCCACGGCGGCGTACGGGACGAGCAAGAGATATGTGATCAGGGCAAGCGCGGGGTACAGGACAGCTCAAGTGTTGGTTGACGGAGCGCCGGTCACTCTTGCGCCGGATGGGTCATACACGTTTGCAAACATACAGGGCGACCACGATATCCAGGCCGACTTCATAGCGGTCCACACCATTAACTCCTGGGTTACGGGCTCCACGGGCGGGACGATTTCACCCGGCGGATACATGAAATTGGACGAGGGCGCCGGCCAGACTTACACGGCAACTCCGGCCGCCGGGTACTACCTGTCGATTTTGAAGGTGGACGGAATTTCCGTGCCTTTTACCCCCGATGCCCAGGGGGTCGTGACCTACACGTTCGATTCGGTGACGAGCAACCACACGATAGTTGCCAGGTTCGCAGTCAGAGGGGCTTCCTTGCGGCAAGAGGCCGTGCGTGAATAGAGACGGGAGGGGTGAAAAATTCCCCTCCCGTCTTTTTGCCGTGCTTTCCCTGGTGGAACTGTCCCCGGCTACTTCGCCTTCTCCATCGTGTATCCCGCGTCGTTCCAGCCCTTGATCCCGCCCGGACATCTGTAAACGTCCTTGTAGCCGAGCTTTAAGGCCCACATGGCCCCGTTGTGGCTGCGGGTGCACTTGGTGAAACCGCAGTAGAAGACCAGCGGTTTGTTCTTGTCGGGACCGAGGAGCTTCTCGAACTCGGCCGTTTGTTTCGGATCGAGCTGGGTCACTTCCTCGATGGGAAAAACAAAATTGACGGCGCCCGGTATATGCTGCTTCTGGTAGCTGTCCGCAAAGGGCATCGTGTCCACCATGAGGACCTGCCCACCTTTGTCCAGCATTTCCTTTAACTGTTCGACGGTCACGATCTTGTACCCGCCCCGTTTCACTTCATTGTAAAAATTTACCGCCAGTTTTTCGTTGTCCAGTTCGCTCTTGCCCCAGTCCAGGGCGAAGGAAGGGCTGAAAAGAAAAAGAGAAAAAATCAATGCAAGGCCGGTCACGAAAAAAGATTTCCCCTGTTTCACGTTTCTCTCCTGTCCAAAAGAATTGAGTCCAGAGTGGTCCGGGCCCGCACCCGCCTGCAGTAGAAGAGGAAGAGCACGCTCGCCGCCAGGGCCACGTCCCGGATGAAGGTGATTTGGAGACTGTTGCGCTCCCTGATTTCGTCCGCGGAATAGCATCCGCAGTCTATGTCGAGGCCCGAGAGCATCGCGTAGGCGAGCACGCCCATAAAAAGCACGAGGAGCCCGAAGGTGAGCCTGAAACCGAACGTGACGTCAAGGAGCAGGCCCAGGCCCGCAAGCACTTCGAGCGCCGGGACCCCCAGGGCCGCGTAAACGATAAGCGCGTCCGGCAGGATTTCGTAATTGGCTATGGCCGTTGCGAAGGCCTTCGGATGGAGCAGCTTGCCCGTTCCCGCCCAAATGAAGAGCAGGGCTATGCCCAGCCGCAGCATGCGGTAGGGCCAGGGGGAGAGCACAAAAAAATCTCTCGCCATGCCGGTGAATTTCGCTTGCTTTACCGCACCCAATAGAGTTTAACCTTTCAGCGCGGGTGTGAAGGGGAGACCCCGCGCCCAGACCCGGTTAAAGTTAGTTGAGGGTAGGGCCGAAATCAAATCGGTAATGTTGATTAAATCTATCCTCAAGATAGACAGTTTCTATTTGAGTCGGAATGAACGCCGCCTCCGGGTTTCCCGGGGGAGCAAAAAGTACGCTGTGGTGGCTGCGGCGGGTATCAATCGCCTTGACTTGCCAGCATTTAATATACTATCCTGAATATTGTCGTTCTCAGCTAAATAACTCCCTTTTCTCCATAAATTTCCTGATCCACCGCTAGCTGCACTTTTGTTGTCTTTGGGAATGGGCCCGTGTTTTTCAAGGACCACTAATTCTCTCAGGAGGAGAAGTATGAGAAATTTTTTCAAATGTGTTCTTGCTCTGAGTTTGGGGCTGTCTTTGCTCGTTCCGTTCGCGGTTTTTGCGCAGGATACCATCAAGGTCGGAATCATCCTGCCGACAACGGGCGAAAAGGCAAAATTCGGCGAAATCGAAAAGAAGTCTTTTGAAATGGCCCTCGAAGAGATCAATGCCGCCGGCGGGGCAAACGGCAAGAAGATCGAGTTCCTCTACGAAGATGACACGGGCAGGCCCGACGTGGCCCGCTCGGCGGCCGAAAAGCTGATCACCAAGGACAAGGTGGTGATGCTCGGAGGCGGGTACGGCAGCTCGGAGACGTTCGCCATCGCGGGAGTTGCCCAGCAGAACAGGATGCCGTTTCTCGTGGCCACCGGCTCCGACGATAAAATCACGGAAATGAAGTGGGACTTCATTTTTCGGCTCAACCCGCCGGTGAGCGAATATCCCAAGGCGCTGGAAAGTTTTCTCACCGACGTGGTGAAACCCCAGACCGTGGCCATTCTGTACGAGAACACCAATTTTGGCTCATCCGGGTCGAAGTCTTTCCAGAAGACCTGCGAGGGCCTCGGCATGAAGGTGGTCATGTCCGAAGGCTACCAGCACGGCGGGGTGGACTTCAAGCCGCTGCTGGTCAAGGTCAAGCAGGCGAATCCCGACCTGATTTACATGATTTCCTACGTAATGGACGCCTCGCTGCTGATCAACCAGGCAATGGAACTCAGGCTCACCCCCAAGATTTACGTGGGTGGAGCGGCGGGGTTCACTCTTCCCGAATTCATAAAGAACACCGGGAAGGCCGGCCAGAGCGTATTTTCCGCGACCCTGTGGTACCAGACACTTCCCTATCCCGGGGCCATGGAATACTACAATAAGTTCGTGAAGCGCTACAGCATGGATACCGAGTATCACGGCGCCGAAGGCTACTCGTCCGCCTATGTCATTGCCGACGCCCTCAAGCGCGCCAAGTCCATTACCCCGGAAGCCGTTCGCGAATCTCTCACCACGACGGACATGATGACGGTTTTCGGGCCGGTCAAGTTCGTTTCCTACGGTAAGATGACACAGCAGAACAAGCTTCCGACCTACGTCGTGCAGTGGATCGACGGCAAGCTGGAGTTGGTGTGGCCAAAGGAGATCGCGACCAAGCCTTACGTGTATCCGATCGACTGGGCAAAATTCTGGAAGTAAACAGGACTACGGGGGGACCGCCGCATTAACGGCAGTCCCCCCGCATTTTTTTTCGGAGGCATTGGAAGGACTATCTAATGGAAATGTTTATTCAGACGCTTGTGGCGGGGATTCTGATCGGCGGCGTCTATGCCTTGATAGGGATTGGGATGACCCTCATCATGGGGGTCATGCGGATCATCAATCTGGCCCACGGCCAGCTCATGATGGTCGCCATGTACATCACTTTCGTCCTGTTTCAATATCTGCATATCGACCCCTACTTTGCACTCCTTGTGGCCCCGCCCTGCCTCTTCTTAATTGGGGTGGTGATTCAGAAGTACCTGCTCAACCCGCTGATCAAGATCGATTCGATCATCCCTGAAAACCAGGTGCTGATGACCGTCGGCGTCGGCATCGTTCTGACCGAGGCGATGCGGTTCGCCTTCAGCTCCGATTACAAGTCGGTGAAGACCTCATACAGTTCGGCCACTTTCATGATCGGGAACATCTCGTGGAACGTTCCCATGATCGTGGCATTTTTGCTTACCGTCCTTCTGACGGCCAGCCTTTTCTTTTTTCTTTTGAAGACCGACGTGGGGAAATCCGTTCGGGCGACAGCCCAGAACAAGGACGCGGCAATGATAATGGGCATCAACGCCGAGTGGATCACCCAGCTTACCTATGGCCTTGGCGCCGCGATGGCCGCGGCGGGCGGCACTCTTCTTCTGCCCATCTATTACCTGTTTCCGGACGTGGGCGGCCCGTTTACGCTCAAAGCCTTTGTTATAACCATTCTTGGCGGCATGGGAAGCACGGTGGGAGCGATCATGGGCGGACTGGTGCTCGGAGTTGCCGAATCGCTGGGAGCCACCTACATATCGATGGCCCTGAAGGATGCCATTGGTATGGTGATTTTTGTTCTCGTGCTCATATTCCTGCCGGGCGGCCTGAAGACGCTGACCAAGGTGTAACAGGGGAAAAAGATGAAATCGCAATACGCAAAAATCGCGGTGGTGGCGCTTGTTTTTGCGCTGCTCCCGCTCGTGATGGAATCCGACTACTACCGTCACCTTGTCATCCTGGCCCTCATGTGGGTCGTGATCGGCGTCTCGTGGAACTTGCTCGCGGGCTATACGGGACAGGTCTCCTTCGGTCACGCCATCTTCTTCGGGGTCGGGGCTTACGCGGCCGGCCTGTGCACCACTCAACTCGACATTTCCGCCTGGTGGGGGATGCTCATAGGCGGTCCCGCGGCTGTCGTCGTGGGCCTGGTGATGGGCTGGATCTGCTTCCGGCTGCGCGGACCCTATTTCGCCCTGGCCACTCTGGCCCTTGCGGAAATCGCCCGCCTCGTCGCCATAGTCTGGAGAGATTTTACCGAGGGCATGCAGGGGATTCTCATCATTCAGACTTTCCGCTCGAAAGTCCCCTACTACTACCTCGCGCTTGGACTTGCGGTCATCTGCATGGTTATTGTCTGCAAGGTGCTGAGCTCGAAATGGGGTTATTACTTCGTCGCCATTCGTGAAGATCAGGACGCCGCCGAACACCTGGGCATAAGCGCATTTCGCTACAAGAGCCTCTCTCTCGTGGTCAGCTCGTTTTTCACGGGCATTGCCGGCGCCTTTTATATGAACTACATGGGATTCATCGATCCGGAGGTTGTCTTTTCGCTCCACTACATCTCGATCATGGCAATCCTCGTCGCCATCATCGGAGGGGCGGGAACGATGTGGGGGCCCGCTGTGGGCGCATTCATCATGGTGATGCTCCAGGAGCTTTTCCGGAGCTCGTTTTTCGGCTACGCCCCCACGTGGGTCAGCCATGCCCATGCAATGGCCTTCGGGGTCCTTGTCATACTCGTTATCCGTTTCATGGCAAATGGAGTGGTTGGAGACTGGTCGAAGATTTCGAGTCTGTGGACCAGAGAGAAAGCCTTACCTTCCGTTTCAAGTGGGAACTAAGACATGCATTATTTTGAGACACGCCGCCTGACAAAGGCTTTCGGCGGCTTGATCGCCGTTAACGATGTGACCTTCCAGGTCCAGGAAGGTGAAATTTACGGGCTGATCGGGCCGAACGGTTCGGGCAAAACGACCGTTTTCAATCTAATAACCGGATTTTATCCGATCACCTCCGGCACGGTCCTGTTCGGGGGCAAGGAGTTGAACGGTCTGCCAACCTGGAAAGTATGCAAGGAGGGGGTTGGCAGGACATTTCAGATCGTAAAGCCGCTACGTCGCATGACGGTGCTGGAAAACGTCATGACGGCCGCTTTTTGCAGGACCTCGCATGCCAACCAGGCACGGGACAAGGCGATAGAAGTGCTCGATTTCTGCGAGATGGCGAAAAAGGTCGACTTTCCCGCCAGCGGCCTGACCATCGGCGACCGCAAGAGGATGGAGATCGCGCGCGCGCTTGCGACCGAGCCCAAACTGCTCCTGCTCGATGAAACCATGGCCGGGCTTACCCCCCAGGAGCAGCTCGAGGGTGTTGAAATGATCCGCAAGATCCGCGCGTCGGGGATCACGATCATTATTGTCGAGCACATAATGCACGTGATCATGAACCTGTGCGACCGGATCCTCTGTATCAATTACGGCCAGGAAATCGCCAAGGGCACTCCGAGTGAAGTGGCCAACAACTCGGCCGTTATCGAAGCATATCTCGGAAAGGAATAGAAATGCTGCGGGTTGAACACGTAAATGCCGGCTATGGGGACGTCCAGGTGCTCTGGGATGTCTCCTTCCATGTGGCCGCGAACGAATTCGTCGTGCTGGTTGGCGCAAACGGGGCGGGGAAGAGCACCATAATGCGGACCATATCGAGCATGGTCCCGGTAAGCGGCGGAGAAATCTGGTTCGAGGACCAGCGCCTCGACAAGGCGCCCCCCTACAAGCTAATCGAGCACGGGATCGCGCACGTGCCGGAGGGCCGGCAGCTTTTTCCCGAGATGACGGTGAGGGAAAACCTCGAACTCGGATCGCTCAAAGGGGAAGCCAGGCTGAAACGGGCCGAAACGATGGAATGGGTGTTCGAGCTATTCCCGCGACTGCGGGAGAGGCGAAGACAGCTTGCGGGCACCATGTCCGGGGGTGAGCAACAGATGTGCGCGATCGCGCGCGGACTCATGTGCAAACCCAAGCTGATCATGTTCGACGAGCCATCGCTGGGCCTCTCGCCGCTGCTCACACAGGAGATCTTCCGGCTGGCTCTGAGGATCCACGAACAGGGGCTCACCATTCTCATGGTCGAGCAAAACGTAAAGCAGACGCTTGCGATCTGCGACCGGGCCTACGTGCTGGAAAACGGCAAGATCGTTCTCGAAGGGAAGGGTAAGGAACTCCTCGAAAACGAAAAAGTCAAACAGGCTTTTCTCGGTATTTAAATTGTGACTGGACGGCAGGGATTTGGGATTTTCGCTCGCTGTGCACAAGACGGCTTCCTGGGGCGGAATGAAAATCCCTGCCGGTTGATCCTGTTTTTCGCGGATATGCCCGCCTTTGCTCCGGCGCCGCGTGAGAAGCGCACCGCGGGGCCGGTCAAGTCAGGCGTTCGGTCCGGCGGATTTGTCTCCTTAATACCTGTCGCAGTCAAGGCCGGAAGGCGTAGAACGGCGAATCCGACCGCGCAAATAAACAGCGCCGCGGGAATCCGGAATCCGTACTCTGCTCGCCTGCACCTCGTAGTCGAAACTGCCCGTAAGCCGTTTCCAGAGGCGCGCGACCGCCGACAAGGTCCCCTCAACTATATTTTTTACCATTTCCGGCATCCTTTTCCTCCTAGGTCAAACATAGAAGAAAGATAACCATTGCCGTCCGATATGAAATGCCGCGAAGGTGAATTTTGTCCCGATTGCTTCTTGGCGGCGCGGGGTCCCGGTTGCCGGCTTGACGGCGCATAGCAGGGGCCTGGCTGGGCCGGCGCGAGAGATGTTGGGCGATTTGCGGGCAGAAAAAAAAGAAGAAAGCCAGGGGCGGGGGGTCCTGGCTTTCCGGGGCGAAATGATACGGGGTTTTGAAACTGTGTCTAACACGGAGGGACTAACTAGTGATTGGCACCATAGCAGATTTTTCCCAGCATAAAATCCGGTGAAGACAGTATTTTTGGTTAGTAAAGACAGTAGATTTTGCGTAGACTGACTACATGATTCATGGTAATTCCACCGCGCCAAGACTTGCAGACCCTACTGACTCGTGGGTTTAAAATATGACAAAACTAAAATTTCGATATCTTATCGTCCTCATCATCTTTGCCGCCTATCTTGCCGGGTGTGCAACAATTCCCGGGGGAAAGCCGGGGCCCGGGACGGTCGAGGCGGAGGCCAAGATGGTCGAGGCCGCCGGGGCCCTCGATTCCGTAAACGAGCGCTCCGGGGCCTTCTACGCCCAACTCGGAGCGGTTATCGAAGAGATAAAACGGTTCTGCGACCGTCCGGGCTGGATGGAATTCGAACAAATCCTGCTGGAATACCCTTCGCTCAGGGACCCCGATGCGGACATAGAAATCACTCCCGAGATAGAAGCGCGGCTTGCCGACTGGGGCCGCGCGTGGAATGCCTCGGGGGAAGAGACCCTGGTGGCCTACCGCGACCTGGTGGATAAGTGCATCATCATGGAGGCGAAAAGACTTGCCCTTCGCGAAAGACTGCTCACGGTGCAGGCGAAGTACCTGGCGGCGGTGATGCTCGAACTTTCCGCCGGGAGGGAACAGCAGGCACAGGAAATCTACTCGGTGGTCGAGGTCCTGGACAAATCGGGGGCCGAACTGAATTCCTACCAGACAGACGACCTGGGCTTATACAAGTTCAGGTAGCATGAAACCCCGGGAGGAAGCCCGGGCCGCCGGCGATCCGTTGAAAAGGGAGGGCCTCCCCCTTTGCCCGTCCGGGCGGGTCTGGATCAGCCTAATTCCAAGATGGTTCACTTAAGAGCTGTTGCCCAAATCCACAAAAGCGAAGAAACCGCGATAAAAGCTGATAGGGGACTCCCCTCCCTTGGCGGGAGGGGCCGGGGGAGGGGGTTATAAGTACGCGAAATTTCGACACCCTCCCCTAACCCCTCCCGTCGCAGGGAGGGGGATATCCGTCAAGATCGATTCTCGGCAGCCTGATTTTTGTTTGGGCAACAGCCGGGAAAGCCGCCCCACGAAAAATCCGCCTTGTATGAACGGCGTTTCGCCTAATCCCAGGTCAAGATTTCGTCATCGTAGAGGTTTTCCAGTTTGCGTTTGTGCTTGGCCTCCTCGTTTTCGAGGACTTCAAAGAGCTTGGCCGTCTTCTCGCTAGCGCACTTTCCCTTCCACGCCGCATAGAATGCGTGTGCTTTCTCTTCCTTCTTCATGGCGATGGTGAGGGCTTCCTGGTAGGAAAGGTCGTCCTTAAAGGGGATATCCACCATGTAGTCGCTTATCCGAAGGTCCTCGACCGCCGGGAGCTTGACGTTGTCGAGGCCGAGCGTGTCGAGGTCCCGCAGCATGTCCCTGTGGCGCTGCTCCTCCTGGACCATCTCCTCGAAAAACTGTTTTATCCCCGGATTTTTCGCCCGCACCGAACACTGGCGGTAAAAATCCATGGCCTTCTCTTCTTTTTCGATGGCAAAACT
Source organism: Syntrophobacteraceae bacterium (assembly GCA_049300095.1). GTDB lineage: Bacteria > Desulfobacterota > Syntrophobacteria > Syntrophobacterales > Syntrophobacteraceae > SbD1. The sequence goes on along the minus strand of JBAQYM010000246.1, from coordinate 25,407 downwards.
TACGACGTCATTCATAGAACTGCAGGAAACCGTGCTCATCGTTACCTCCGATATTCTCGATAATGGATATTGAATGCCCGAAATCGGGCCGCGGCTGATCCGGACGGGGGCAACCACCCCGGCCCTTGCGTTGAATGGACGGGTAAACGCCCGGAATGGACGGGAAACCACCGTACAATAATAATTATCAAGAGGCCGAGGGCAAGCATGCGGCATCGAATTTCACGTTCGGGCGCGACCGCCCGCGCGGGATTTTTTCGGTTGTCACTCGCTACTGCTCGAAAAGCGGAACGTGCGCGAAGCGGGACACCTCGACAAGTCCCAGGTCCGTGAGCTTGAGTTCGGGTATGACGGGGAGGGCGAGAAAGGACAACGCCATGAACGGGTTGTCCAGCCGCGATCCCATTGCCCGTGCGTGGGCCTTGAGACACCCGAGCTTTTCCGCCACCTCCGCGGCCGGTCCCGCGGACATGAGTCCGGCAATCGGGAGCGGAAGGATTTCGATCTCGCCGTCGGCATCCCCGGCCGCCATGCCTCCGCCGGCTTTGCGCAACGCGGACACCACCGCGATGATGTCGACATCGCGGACCCCGACGGCAATGACGTTATGCGAATCATGCGCAACCGAGGTCGCAATCGCGCCCTTTTTGAGCCCGCAACCCTCGACGAAGGCGACCGCCGGGGGCTTGTCGGGCACATAGCGGTTATATATTGCCGCCTTGAGGATGTCGCGCTCCGGGTCCGAGACGACGTGCCCGCCCTCGGTTTTCGGATGGACCAGCAGTTTCTCGGTGAGCAGGGTCCCTTCCCGCACGCCGATCACCCTGATCTTTCCGCTATGGGCCGGGACCAGGAGGTCCTCGAAACTGAGGCGGGTGATCCGCATCGGGCTTCCGGGCATGGCCGGCGCGGGCCAGTGGGAGGGATCGGTAAGAAGCTTGCCGTCGCGCGCGATCTCTATCCCGCGCTTGAAAACGCGCACCGGCTCCCACGGGTTCAGGGTCGGGCTCAGGCTGAAATCGGCAAAAAATCCGGGTGCGATCGCGCCGCGCCTCGGGAGGCGAAAATGGTTGGCGGCGGTCCAGGTGGCGAGCGTAATCGCCCGGACGGGCTCCATCCCAAGCTCCATCGCAAGGTTTACGACCGCGTTCATGTGGCCCTTCCGGAGGAGGTCGTCCGGGTGCACGTCATCGGATACGAACATGCAGTGCGGCCAGGTGTGGTCGTCGACGATGCCCAGCAGCTCTTTCATGTCCCTTGACTGGCTGCCCTGCCGTATCATGACGGCAAGCCCCGCGGCGAGCTTTTCCGTTGCCTCGGCCCGGGCGGTGCACTCGTGGTCCGAACGGATTCCCGCCGCAATATAGGCATTCAGGTCCAGTCCGCCAAGCCGGGGGCAATGCCCGTCGATGACCCTGTCCTGGAAGAGAAGGAGCTTGTCGGTGACCTCCGGATCGGCGAAGAGCACGCCGGGAAAATTCATCATCTCGGCCAGCCCCAGGAGGTTTTCGTGGGGGAGGAGCGATTCGAGGTCCACGGCGCGAAGCCGGGCGCCGGCGGTTTCGAGCGGGGTGGCGGGCACGCAGCTCGGCAGATTGAAGAAGATGTCCAGGGGAAGCCCCCGCGCGCATTCGAGGAAGTACTTTATGCCCTCGATGCCCAAGACGTTGGCGATCTCATGCGGGTCGGCCACCACCGCCCCCGTTCCCCACGGAAGGACGGCCGCGCAAAAATTCGCGGGGCTCAGGAGTGAGCTTTCGATATGGACGTGGCCGTCGATGAAGGCGGGACAGGCGTACATCCCGTCGGCATCGATCGATTCCTCGCTCACGTAGTCCCCCCATCCGGCGATAAAACCGTCAAAGACGGCGAGGTCCGCCTTTTCGACCCTGCCGGACAGGACATTCACAATGCGGCAGTTCCTTATGCAAAGGTCTGCCGGGCGACTCCCTTTTGCCGCCTCGATCAGGGCGGCCAAACGCGCTGTGTCGAGTTTCATGGTTTCTCCGAAGGAAGCTGATGGCGCAAATCTGTGGAGGTACGGAACGTCATCGCACAAATTCCGTTCCCTGGCATGAACTAGTCAGGCTGGTGCCGGTAGCTTGTGGTGGCACGGTCTCCCGACCGTGCCATAAGACACGCCCGAAGGTCTCCTTGGAGGGCCGTCAAAACAAATCGGAGACCTGCGGTCGATTCGCGTGGCGCGGTCAGGAGGGGCTGTTGCCCAAAAGAATTGCAAACCATCGCGAGTTCAAGCAACCCGATACCCCGGTGGGAGCGGCTTGTAGCCGCGAAGAGCGTGCCATGGCAAAGGATGCCGGTTTCCGCGACAACGCTCCGGACTTTAACCGTGAATTCGTCGCGTTGGCACGCCCATCGCGGCTGCAAGCCGCTCCCACAGCCTTGTTCCGGGTGTCTTGCACGGTGGTGCGCAACACTCATTTAGATCATGCGACTTTGGGCAACAGCCCCAGGAGACCACGCCACGACGGGATGAGCTTATGAACTCGTGTGACGACAGACTGGTATCAAATGCAACGACCAAGATCAAGCATTCAATGTCCGACGGCCGTATGCCAAAATCCAACATCCGACCGCCAACATCCAATATCCAACATCCAACATCCAACGGTCAAATGCTACATTTTATACTTGCTGAAATCGGAAGGATCGAGTTTATCGAGCATCTCCGCCCACTGCTCTTTGTTCTTCTCGTCGAAGGCCGGTTTTGCGTCGTCGGACTTGAGGTATTTCGTGATCACCTCGTCGTTTACGAAGATGGGGGCATTGGTGCGCAGGGCGATTGCGATGGCGTCGCTCGGCCGCGAGTCGATCGAGCTGAGCCGTTCGCCGTCGCGGATGTAGATAAGCGCGTAGTACGTGTTATTCTTGAGGTCGCAGACTTCGATTTTTTCCACCTTGACGTTGAGATGGTCGAAGAAGCTCCGGATAAGGTCGTGGGTCATCGGGCGCGGGAACTGGATGTTCTCGAGTTCGGTGGCGATGGCGGTGGCTTCGAGGAGCCCGATCCAGATCGGCAGGGTGGTTTCGTCCTTCACGTCTTTGAGAACCAGGATTGGCGTGTTCGAGTGCGGATCCATCACCAGCCCGGTGACCTTCATCTGAATGAACATGTCTTTTCCTTCCAACCAGCCCCGCGGCAGGCTACCGAGTCCGAAACGTAACTTGGGGTTGACTGATTACGGAGTCTTGGGCTCCAGGCAGGCTGATCCTCCAGCCCGCAATATAATATCACCTCTCAGGGAATGGGAATACGCTCCGGTGATTTTTATTTCGGCGATCCTCCCGCGGAGCCATGAGGGAGCGTCGAAGTTGACTATCCTGTTATGCGTGGTGCGGCCGGTCATCTGGCCGTTCGAGGCCTTGCTCGGCCCCTCGACGAGCACCTCGCGCACCGACCCCGTTTCGGCAAGATTCTTTTGCAGGGCGACCTCGGCCTGGTAGCCCTGAAGCTCGACAAGCCGGCGCGCCCCGACCTCGGGCCCGACCTTGCCGGCGAATGCGGCCGCCCGCGCATTGGGGCGGTCCGAGTAGCGGAACGAAAAAAGATTGTCGAACCGGACCCGTTCGAGCAAATCCATCGTCTTGTGAAAATCTTCGCCGGTTTCCCCGGGAAATCCCACGATGACATCCGAGGTGAGGGCGATTTCCGGGCATATGCCTCGCAACCGTCCGACCTTTTCCATGTATTCGGATGCCGTATACCCCCGGTTCATCCGGGCGAGTATGGGGTCCGATCCCGACTGCACCGGGAGGTGCAGGTGCTTGCACAAAGCATCCACTTCGGCAAAGCAGCGCATCAGGTCGTCGGTCAGGTCCTTGGGGTGGGAAGTGGTGAACCGGATGCGCAAAATACCGGTCTCGAACGCGATGCGGCGAATAAGCCCGGAGAAGGTGATTTTCTCATCGAGCCCCCGGCCGTACGAGTTCACATTCTGGCCGAGCAGAAGCACCTCGCGGACCCCGGACGCCTCCAGGCGCGCGATCTCCCGCAAAATATCGGCGGAAGGCCTGCTCCGTTCCCGGCCGCGAACGTAGGGCACAATGCAGTAGGTGCAAAAATTATTGCAGCCCTGCATCACGGTCACCGGGGCCGTCAGGCCCCCCTGCGCGAAGATCTCGCGGCCGTCCTCGCTCGGCTCCGGGATGTCCTCGACGGGGAGGCAGGCCGTGCGTTCGCCCGTTTCCCGGATTGTCTCAAGAATTTGCGCAATCGACCCCACGCCGCGCGTTCCCAGCACCACGTCCAGGTGATCGAAGCGGTTCAAAAGTTTTTCCCCGAGCTGCTGGGCCACGCATCCCGCCACGACGATCTTGAGGTGGGGCTTCCCGTATTTGAGCCGGCGCAGGCCGCCGATAAAGGAGAGCACCTTCTGTTCGGCCTTCTCGCGTACCGAGCAGGTGTTGAGGAAAATGACGTCCGCGTCTTCGATCTCGCCCACGGGAACATACCCCAGGGGCGCCAGGAGGCGCTGCACGCGAAGCGAGTCGTACTCGTTCATCTGGCAGCCGAACGTGCGGACGTAGAGGCGGAGCGGTTCCCGCCTATCCCGAAGGGGTTCCAACATGCAATCTATTCACCGGAAACGGGGTCATCGGCCGCGCCACTCCCGGCCGGTCTGGAGTTCGACTTGGCGAAATGCAGCATCATCGCCCGCATCATCCGCCGCGCCACATCAGGATGATCGCGGATAAGAAGTTCCAGGTCGTCACAGTTGTATATCTCGACCACGCTCTCACCCACACTGGTGACCGTGGCCTGCCTCGGCAGTTCGAACAGCCCTGCCATCCAGCCGAAAAATTCTCCCGGCTTCTCGATCCGCGCGATTTCTTTCCCGTGCATCGTAACCTGTAATCCACCGTGAGTCGATACCAGCCGGTAGAATTCCGTGCTCGATGAACCTTCGTCGAGAACGGTCTCGCCGTCGCTGAAAAACCCCACGCGCGCCTCTTCGAGCGCCTCGGGGTTGTCGAGGAGGAAAAAGGTCGTCTGCGTAAGCTGGTGCAGGGTGGACATGAGAAGGCTCTGGACCATTCGGGGGCTGTTGCGGATGAGGTGGTCGAGGGCTTCGGGGCCGTATTTGGCGATCCTGCATTTATCCAATGCGAGGACCGTGTATTGCGAGGGCTTTCGGAAAACCAGGTTTTCCAGGCCGAAGATATCCTGCTCGCCAAGTATCCTGATCTTCTTGCCGGAATGGCTCAAACGCACCCTTCCGCTCAGGATCACGAAGAAATAGGGGCTTTCTTCGCCTTCCTGCAGGACTTCACCGCCGTTGCGGTACACCGTGATTTCAAGGGCCTGAGCGGGATTGCGCCCGGGTTTTCTGCCAAATATGTCGGCTTTTTCTGGCATTTGACCTGCTTTCGCCAAGCGAAAATAGAAACCTCATCAATTCTTTCTCTGTCAAACCGGTCGGAGTTCCGATGGTGAAGTGCGCCATACCGGAATCCTAAAGAATTTACTCGGAATTTTTTCAATTATCTTGAGATTTTTAGCCAATATGTAACGGCAATGCAAGGAAATTGAAGTCGAGGGTCAAGCGGGAGAGGGACCCTCCCAGGGTGGGACCAGCCTGTGGTCTATTCCGAGTTGGTCGAGAACGCGGGCCACCATGAAATCGACGATCTCTTCGACGGAGCGGGGTCTGTGGTAGAAGCCGGGCATGGCGGGCAGGATGAGGGCGCCCGCCTCGGCCGCGCGCAGCATATTTGATAGGTGGATGCGGTTGAGAGGGGTTTCGCGGGGGACGAGGATAAGCGGGCGGCGCTCCTTGAGGCAAACGTCGGCGGCCCTGTGGATAAGATTTTGCGAAAGCCCGGCTGCGATTGCGCCCAAAGTGCCCATCGTGCACGGGACCACCACCATCCCGGCGCACGGAAACGAGCCGCTGGCAAAAGGCGCCGTGAAGTCGGATTCGTCCCAGGTGCGGATGCCGGGCGGGATGTCTTCGAGAAGCGAGCGCCCGATTTCGAGTTCATAGACGAGCTTGCCGGCGCTCGAAGCCACCATGTGGACTTCGAAACGGTCTTTGGGGACCGCGCGCAGCAGGCCCCGCGCATAGAACGCGCCACTCGCTCCCGTGACGGCTATGATGAGGTTTTTTTTCTCGATGTTACCCTCTTTCTCCACCGTGATTCCACAGGTCCGTCATTCCGGCGGAAGCCGGAATCCAGCGGCGGCGCCGGCCTTTGGCCTGTTTGAACGCAGAACTCTGACTTTGAAGTCGGATAAGAGCGGCGCCGCCCAGTCCTCGACAGGGTTTAAACGAAAATGAAACTTCATCGACCCCGTGAAGTCTCATAAGAGTTACGCTCACCTGTGGGAGCGGCTTGCAGCCGCGATTGAACCGAAGCACACCGTCGCGGCTACAAGCCGCTCCCACATCACACAAAGTCCGAAGCACACCGTCGCGGCTACAAGCCGCTCCCACATCACACAAAGTCCCCAGCACACCGTCGCGGCCACAAGCCGCTCCCACATCACACAAAGTCCCCAGCACACCATCGCGGCCACAAGCCGCTACCACATCACACAAAGTCCCTAGGCGTAGGTTGGGTGAAGCGGAGCGTAACCCAACAATCTTACGGCATCGTCAATGATATGTTGGGTTTCGCTCCGCTTCACCCAACCTACATTCTTGCTACATTCTTGCATCCACATTTCTGCAGGGACACATTACAGGTCGCTGAACTCCGCCGCCGGAACGCCATTGTGAACGATATCGCGGATCGCGGCGAGCACGGCCCCGGGGTTCGAGTGCTGGAAGACGCAACGCCCCACGGCAACGCCGCACGCCCCGGCCTGAAGGCTTTTTTCGATCCGTTTCAGCAGATTGATGATCGCGCCCGGAGGCGATCCCCCGGCAATTACGACCGGAACGGGCACACTCGATGTTATCGCGGCCAGCACGTCGTAGTCTTCCGGAAATGGGATCTTTATCACGTCCGCCCCCAGTTCGGCGGCAAGCCGCGCGGCGTGGGCGACGTCGGGCCCGCGGGTGGATTGCTTGCCCTCTCTTACGGAATAGGCCATGACAAGGAGCGGCATCTGCCACTCGGAGCAGGACCGGGCGATTTCCCCCAGGTCTTTCAGCATGTCGGGCTCACGGCGGGCGCCCAGGTTGATGTGAACGGAGACCCCGTCCGCGCCCCTCCGGACGGCTTCCTCGACGCCGCCGACCGGCACCTTGTAAAAGACCGACGGCCCCATGCAGGTGCTGGCGGAAAGGTGCATGATTATACCGGGCAGCGGGGCGGCGACCGGTTCAAGATATCGCAGCATCCCCTTGTGCAGGATAAAGGCGTCGGCTCCCGCGCGGACCCCCGCGTCGATTGTCTTGTCGATCCGCTCGAGCCCCGGCATGGGGCCGCAGGTTACCCCGTGATCCATCGGGAATATCACCGCCCGTCCATCCGCCGGCGATACGATTCTTTTAAGCCTCAGTATTTTTCCGCTCATTGCTGGTCTCCGGAAAGTTCCGTCCACCGTCCCGATCAGGCCACCGAAGCAAGGGGCCTGTAAATCTCGAGCCGCGGGACCCGCTCCAGTTCGCCGATCTGAAACAGATAGGAATAAAAGAGCTCAAGCCCCCGGCGTTCCCTCTCATCGAGGTCGAACCGAAGGCACCGGTAATACTCGCGCAACTCGCCGATGTCCAGGAGTCCGGTGCGGGCGGCCTCCACGCAGATGTGTTCGATGTTGGAGCAGCCCCATTTCTTCGAGGCGAGCAGGGCATCGATGGACGGGCCGATACGGCCGTTTTTCTCATCGATCGCCTTTTTCCGCACCACCCAGAGCGCGAACACAAACGGCAGTCCTGTCCAATTATACCACGCGGCGCCCAAATCGAGAATCTCGGGATAAAGACCGCTTCCGCGCAGCCGCAGCGCCTCGTCGCCGATGGCGAGAAAGGCGTCCGGGAGTCTGCCTTCCGCGGCCAGCTCGGAGAATGAGCCCGATTCGAACACGGGCCCCATCCCGTAGCGCATCCTCGCCAGCACTTTAAGCAGCCCGACCGAGGTATGCGACTGGGAACTCACCAGTATTTTCTTTCCCGAGAGCCGCTCGACGGGAACCCGGCTGAACAGGAGCACGCTCTTTACCTCGCCAAACGAGCTGATGGAAAGATCCGGCACGATGTAGTACAGATCGGCGTGCCTGGCGTATTCGATAGATGAAACGGGACTGATATCCAGCGCTCCCCTGGCGGCCAGTTCGTTCAGGTGGGAAGGCACGCCCGGAATGATGGTGAAGGGGTGGGAGACTATTCCGCTCTCGAGGGGGTAATAGACCGGAAGGACATTTAAATACCCGATCCTTCCCAGGTTCAGCTTGTCGCGGGAGGGTTCACCCATTTCCATGCTCCTTGTCTACCGGATTGGATAAGCGCTTCAGCTAGATCAGGCCCCTTCAGGCCGGAATAAAGGGTGACGGCGATCAGCGCTGCCCCGAGACCGGGTCCGATGCAGCCGAAATCCGCCTCGCGCCCGAGCGCTCGGGCGGGACTCGCGGTGAGCATTTCAAGTATGGTGTCGGGCCGGATGCCGGGGTATTCGTCCAGGACGAACCCGGCTTCGGCAAAAAGGTTCAGGTCCGTGTTGCTGGCCAGGCTGTCCGTTCCGAGGCATGCGGGAATGCCGAGCGAGAGCGCCTTTTCGATCTCGGGGCGGCCCACTCCCAGGTTGCGGTTGCTCCTCGGACAAAAACAGACGGCGCATTTCCTTGCGGCCACGATCTCCCGGTCCGCATCATCCATGTGGACGGCGTGCACGAGAAGCGTGAGGCGGTCGAGCGCGCCGAGGCTGTCGAGGTATCGGACCGGGGATTTTCCTGGAGGACGCCATTTTTGTTCCCACCGGCCGAGTTTTTCCAGGAGTTCGCGGCAAAAGCCGGTCCCGCTTTTGAGAAATTCGAGTTCCTCGGGGTGCTCGGCGGTGTGGATGCTGAACGGACGGCCGAGCGCACGGGCGCGGTCTTTGGCCTCCGCGATCACACGGGGCGATACGGAATAGGGCGAATGGGGAACGGCGGAAAAGCCCGCCCCGTTATGCGACAGATCAATCTCCGGAGGCGCGGCGGCCGCAACCGATTCGCAGTTAAAGCCGAGAAGTTCGAGAAACGTGTGCCTCTCCGGAAGGCCGTCCGGCCCCGCCAGGTTTACGGCAGCGCCGTTGGTGACATCTCCGCAAAGCGCCGTGCCGGTTTCGAAGATCTCCCGCCAGCCATTGAAAAATCCTTCCCGCATGGCGTCTTGCCCAAGTCCCGCGCGAAGCGGGAAAAACGCGCCGATCCAATCGGGAAATCCGGTGCGGGGAAAGGTCATGGCCCCTTTGAGGGCGGAGAGGTCGAGGTGGGTGTGAGCGTTTACCAGGGCGGGCATGATCGCCGCCGACCCGTGATCCAATATTTTGGTTCCCGAAGGGATGTCGCGCCTGATCCCGGAAAAAGCGCCCGCCGCCACGACGCGCCCATTTCGTGTGAGAACGGCCCCGTCGGGCGCCGGAGGCGAGAGGACCGGCACGATCCATTCCGCCCTGTGCAGCACAGCTTTCTCCGGGAATGTGGCGTTCAAAACCCCCTCCAGACAAAAGCATTCACCGCGGAGAACGCGGAGGACGCGGAGAAAACAGGGAGGAGAAAAAGCAGAGGCGGACTACACGGAAGCATGTTTTTTCTGCTCACTGCTCACTGCTCACTGCTCACTGCTCACTGCTCACTGCTCACTGCTCACTGCTCACCCACTTGTATGCCATAGTCCGCTGGCGGGCCTCGAAGCCGGCGGATTCGATTATCCGGCGGATTTCTCCGGCCGAGAGCCTGAAGCACACCCCGGCGGCGGCCACAACGTTTTCTTCGATCATGGTCGAGCCGAAGTCGTTTGCCCCGAAAAAGAGCGCCAACTGGGCCACTTTGGGTCCCATCGTCACCCAGGATGCCTGGATGTTGTCGAAATTATCGAGAACGAGCCGGGATATTGCCAGCAGCCGGAGATAGGAAACCGCCGTTTCCGGTTCCCTCTCAATCGCGGTGTTTTTCGGCTGAAAGGCCCAGGGGATAAATGCGGTAAACCCGCCGGTGCGGTCCTGGAGGTCGCGCAGGGCAAAAAGATGTTCGAGGCGCTGGCGCGGGTCCTCTTCGTGGCCGAACATCATGGTGGCGGTCGTGCGAAGCCCCTGGACGTGCGCCTCCTCCATCACGGCGAGCCATTCCCCGGCGGAACACTTGCGCGGGGAAACCCGCTCTCTTACCGAGTCCACGAGGATTTCCGCCCCGCCTCCGGGGATCGAATCCAGTCCCGCGGCCCTCAGGCGCGCAATCACCTCGGCAACGCCGACGCCCTCGATGCGGGCAAAATGCGCGATCTCCGGCGGAGAAAAAGCATGGACATGGATGGCGTGGTTCGATTTGATGAATTGCAGCATCTCTTCGTAAAAAGAGAGCGGCATGTCGGGGTGGTGTCCGCCCTGCATGAGGATCTGTGTCCCGCCGAGGCTTATCGTCTCGTCGATCTTGGCGCTGAGTTCCTCCCGGCCGAGGACGTAGCACTCGGGGTGGCCGGGCGGGCGGAAAAAGGCGCAGAACCGGCAGCCGCAGACGCACACGTTCGAATAATTAATATTTCGGTCGACGACATAGCTCACCACCGGATCGGGATGCTTTGTCAGGCGCGCGGCATGCGCCATCTGCCCGAGGCGGTGAAAGTCGGCGCTCCGGTAGAGGTCCCAGGCCCGGTCGAAATCGATGCGGCCGTTCTCGCTCATGCGCACCCTCCGTCGCCGTTCCCGGCTATTTTCCGGAACAGGCTGTCCCGCTCGACCGGATCGAAACCGGCCTCCGAGATGATCCGTTCGATCTCTTTGCGGGAAAGGCCCTGCGCGGACTCGGCCCCGGCCATGTGCCCGATCTTTTCTTCGACGACCGTCCCGTCGAAATCGTCCGCCCCGTAGTAGAGGGCGGCCTGGGCCAGTTTCACGGTGAGCATCACCCAGTAAGCCTTGATATGCGGGATGTTGTCCAGCATCAGGCGGCTGAGGGCGATCGTCTTGAGGTCTTCGATCCCGGTTGTGGGAGGCAGGTGGCTCAACTCGGTATTGGAGGGCTGAAAGGGAAGGGGGATGAAGCATACGAACCCGCCCGTTTCATCCTGCAGCTCGCGCAGGGCCGCCATGTGTTCCAGCCGCTCCCGTTCGGTCTCGATATGGCCGTAGAGCATCGTCGCGTTGGTCCGGATCCCGAGTTCGTGCGCCTGGCGAACCACGTCCAGCCAGCCCGGCCCGTCCAGTTTTTCGGGGCAGAGCCGCTCGCGAATGCGCCCGCTGAACACCTCGGCCCCGCCGCCGGGAAGCATCTGCAATCCGGCGGATTTTAGGCGGACCAGCACCTCGCGGACCGAAATCGATTCGTTTTTTGCGAAATGGGCTATCTCGACGGCCGTGAAGGCCTTGAGGAAGGAATCCGGCCGCAGCACGCGGATCTTGCGGAGCATGGATTCAAAAAAGGACAGGGGCAGGTCGGGGTGGCAGCCGCCGACGATGTGGACTTCGGTCAGCCCGTTTCCCTGTGCCGCAATCTTTTCGAGGATTTCCGCCTCGGAGAGTTCGAAGGCGAGCGGGTCGCCCTTTTTTTTGCTGAACGCGCAAAACCGGCAACCGTTAACGCAGATGTTCGAATAGTTGACGTGCCGGTTTACGATGAAATATGCGGCTTTGCCGTGGAGCCTCGTCCTCGCCGCGTGGGCGAGCGAGCCCAGCGCGTTTATGTCCCGGCAGGCAAAAAGCCTCTCCCCGTCGGCGAGGCTGAGCCTCTCGCCCGCCGCGACCTTGTCGGGGATGTCCCCCAAACCGATTTTTCGGTAGTATTCGCGCTCAAGCATCGGCCACACCCGCCTTCGCCGCCCGGCCCAGGCCAGGGGCGCCCATGCCGGACCTCAGCATGTCGATAAACCCGTCCACCCTGCGCTCGACATCGGCATCGGGCGCCTGGTATATCCGCGCCCCCGCATCGAGGAAGGGAACGCAGTAGGCCTGGAGAAACCGGTCCATCAGGGCGTCGAGCATGAAAACGGCCATGTCGGTGTCCATATCGGCCCTGAGCTCCCCGCGGATGATGCCCGCTTCCACGATGGGACGGAGATATTCGGCCGAAAAAAGGTGCACCTGCTGCAAAAATTCGGCGCGCAGGGGGAAATCTTCCTGGAAGATCATCTTGAGATATATCCGGTAAACCCTGGGGTGGCGCTTGATAAATTGAATTCCCGCCAGCGTGCTTTCCCGGATACGCTCGAAAAAATCCGCCTCCGCCGTCTCGCGCTTAACCTGCCGAAGCGACTGCCTGACAAGCTCGACGGCGTAATGGAATATGACCTGGAAGAGCCCTTCCTTGCTGCCGAAGTACTGAAAAAGGGACCCCTTGGCGATGCCGATCCGGTCCACCATGCGGTTTACGCTCGCCTGCCGAAAACCGTGCAGCGAAAACTCGTCCACGGCGGCATCGAGTATTTTGCTCTTCTTAGACTCGTCCAGCTTGTTGAAGGTATCTCGTGGAACCATGCTTTTCCGTGTGGCGCAGGCTTGCCGGCCTGCCTTTTCCAATGTGCCATCCAAGGATACGGCAGGCTGGAAAGCCCGCCCCACGTCCATTTCGAGGATACGGCAGGCCGGAAAGCCCGCCCCACGTGGATTTGCGGCCGTCAATCGATTCTGTTCGCGCACCTGCCGCATAAATGACCACGTGGTCAGTGACCAGGTGGTCATTATAAGCAAACCCGTCTGGTTGTCAAACCTGAAAAGGGGATTGTTTAGCCGGACAGGATGCCGAAAAGGGGAATCGTTTCAGGAAAAAGGAGGGCTGTTTCGGGACGGCGCGGCGCGGGGCCGTGAAAAGCATCCCGGCGCAAATTTGCCTTCCGCCGACGAGATTATTCCGTGCGCTCGATAAAGACGTACTCTCTGTTGCATCGGGGGCATTTCAATATGATGCGGTCCTCGGCCTCGCGTTTCAGATCGATCCTCGTGCCGCACGTATCGCAGCGCCTGCACAGAAGATATCCCCTGAACCGGGGCAGAGTGTTCGAACCGCCCTCGCAGGAATGGGGCATTATCGCGTTACCTTCTTTACTGGGACTTGGCCGGCAAATGAAATGCCGGATCATATAATCAGCTTATTAATGCCGTTCCCGATTGTATACGCCAAAAACGGACGTTTGTGTAGTTTTATGACTCATCTCCGGCAAAAAGTAAAGCGGGGCCGAGGCGGGGCAAGGTTTTCACGCCAAGTGCATCTTTTCGTAAATCGAGTGACACACTCATGGCGGCTCACTTACGGGGCCAATTCCCCCTTCGCGCCCTTCGTGCCCTTCGTGGTGGAAACTGAATTGCTCAAACACGAAGAACACGAAGAACACGGAGGACACGACGATGCAATCAGGCTGAGAATTCGTAACCGCATCTATTAAAATGAGCGCCACGATTGCCGAACCGGAGGGGCGCCGGCCGCTCGGGCCGAGCCGTCGATATTTCCGGCATGCCCCCAACTCCCGGCCGGGCGCTATGCCCGCCCCTGCCCCTGTCCCTTCTCTTCGCCGGGCAGAAACAGGCACAGGGCGAGGCTTACCAGCGCGGTCGCCAGGGCAAACCAGAAAACTATGTCCACGCTCTCGCCGATGGCGGATCGGAGCGAATCGCGGACAATGGGCGAAAGGGTCTCCTGGACCTCGGGCTGAAAGAGCGTCTCGATATTTGCGGCAAGCCGGGGGGCGATGGAGGCCGGGATCGAATCCTTGAGCGATGAGTGCATCAAACCTTCCAGCGCCGCCATCATCTTTGTCGTGACAAGTCCTCCCGAGACGCCGATTCCGATGGTCCCGCCAAGGGTCCTGGCAAACTGCTGGGAGGAGGTTGCAACGCCCAGGTCCGCCTGGGTGAGGCTTTTTTGCACGATAAGCAGGGTGGGAATCGAGACGAAGCCCATCCCGACGCCGCCGACGGACAAAAAGCTCGAAAAAAGAAGAGGCGGTATCACGGGAGAGGAAAAGGCCAGGGCAAGGCTCGATCCGGCGGCGAGCAGGATGGAACCCGCGATGCTGAAAGCCTTCTCATTTGCGGCGCTCACCAGTTGGCCGCAGATTATCGCGCCCACGGACCACCCGAGGGTGAGCGGGATCATCGCCAGGCCCACTTCGGCGGGGCTCCTGCCGAGGACCCCCTGGATGAAGAGGGGGGCGAAGGCGGAGAGAGAAAATATGGCGAAGCTGCTGAAGAAGGCCGAGCCGTTTGCGAGGCTGAAACGGCGTTTCCAGAAAAAACTCAGGGCGAGGATCGGTTCCACGGCCCTTTTTTCGGCAAAATAAAAACCCGCGCCGGAGGCGAAAAAAAGTGCGAACAGGGCCCCGATCTGGATTGAAAACCAGGGATAGGCGCGCCCCGCCAGCAGGAAGGCCGAAAGCAGGGCGGTAACCGATATCGACAGTGTCGCGGCGCCGAGGAAATCTATCGGGGCATGCCGCTTCTTTTCGCGTGTTTCCTTGAGGTGGAGGGCTATCCCGACCAGCGCAAGGCACCCCAGCGGCAGGTTCATGTAGAAAATCCAGCGCCATGACGCGAACGCGACGATGAAGCCGCCCGCGGGAGGCCCCAGGATACTCGATATGCCCCAGACCAGGCTGATCATGCCCATCATTTTGCCGCGCCGCTCGGGAGGGTAGAGGTCCGAGAGAACGACGTAGGCCAGCGCGAAGGTCCCCCCGGCCCCGATACCCTGCAGCGCCCGACAGACGATAAGCTCGCTCATGCTCCGCGCCATCCCCCCGAGGGTGGAACTCACGACGAAGATCACAATGGCGACGATGTAGAGCCTTCTGCCGCTGAAAAGGTCGCACAGCTTCCCAAAAATGGGCAGGGCGATCGCGCGCGCCAGCAAATAGACGGAAAAGGCCCAGCTATAGAGCGGCAGTCCTCCGAGGTCGGCGACTATGGAGGGCATCGCCGCCCCGACAACAAGCGCGTCCAGCGCCCCGAGGAACAGGGCGAGCAGGGCGGCGGCGATGAGAAGAACTCTTGCTTTGCGGCTGATGGTTGCCTCCGGTGGCTCGAAAATCGTTCGGCGCGCATCATAACAGAAAATGACATGGGACCAAACCGCGTTGATGCCGGGGAACAGTGAACAGTGAACAGTGAACAGTGAGCGGTGAGCGGTGAGTGGTGAGCAGTGAGCGGTGAGCAGTGAGCGGTGAACATAAAACGATGAGTGGTGGAGCTATGGCGCACCTAATTTGAGCGATTCAACCCATGGAGCGGCGTCATACCGGCGAAAGCCGGTATCCAGCGGGTCCCCGGCGTGGACTGGATTCCGGCGTGCGCCGGAATGACGATCCGATTTAATCGGCAAAATAATCGCTCAATTCATGACGCAGTCTTTTTAAATTTTCCAGAAATCATTTGCGTGAAAATACCGGGCTGTTAGCTTTGTTCACTGTTCACTGTTCACTGTTCACTGCCGTTTTTGTTTGACCCGATTGCGAATGTCTGGTAGAAAATTTTGGTGCAATTCTTTCTATTTACTTACAATACTCTCGAAGTGCGGAGGATTTCCATGTGGGGAGAATTTTTGTGTGAAGGCCTGAAGCGCAGTCTGGCCAGTCCGTTGCCCGGGGACATTCCCTGGTACGATCCCAGCCATGTGGTCTTTTTCGCCGCCTTGTACGGCGCCCTTTCGGTGATCGGAATCGGGCTTGTTTCCGCGGCCGTGCTGACCGTCAAGCGCTTGAAATCCGGAGGGGATTCGCACCACTGATTTCGTGGTTGCGGCAGGTCATCCACTTTCCCGGCGCGCTTATCCGATTCGAGCGAGGTTTTTCCCGTGTGATACAGGTACGGGTCCTCGCTCGTTCTTTTTATTTCGGGCAAACCTTTCTATTAACCGAACCGATTGCTAACTTTTTCCTGTTTCATGGGAAGGGGGCCCGCAACGCTCCGCGAATCCAATATCGAGGACGGTTCAGATGCTCGCGAAAGTTTTCAGAGAATACGATATCCGTGGAATTGCCGGAACGGAGATCACCGAGCCGGATGTGTCCCAACTGGGGAGAGCATTCGGTACTTATATGGCGGGTGAAGGGAAGAGGCGCGTCGTTGTCGCCAGGGACTGCAGGCTCACCTCGGACAGGTTCCGCGACCTGCTGGTCGGCGGGATGCTCGAAGCGGGCCTTGACGTTGTCGACGTGGGGGTCTGTCCCACCCCGCTCTTTTACTTCGCCATCCGCCACCTGGAGCGCGAAGGCGGAATCATTGTCACCGCCAGCCACAATCCCCCGGAATACAACGGGTTCAAGATATGCAACGGCTTCGACACCATCTCGGGCGCCGAGATACAGAAGCTGAGGCATATAATGGACTCGGGCCGCTTTTCGCAAGGCGAAGGCGTGCTCGGCGATTACGACATCTTCACGCCGTACACCGAGTTTGTCACCCGGAACATCACTCTCAGGCGCCGCATGAGGGTCGGGGTGGATGCGGGAAACGCCACGGGCGGCCCCATCTCGCTCGCCATCCTGGAAAGGCTCGGGTGCGAGGTCCATCCCCTCTACTGCGACATGGACGGCTCGTTTCCCAATCACGAACCCGACCCCACGGTCATGGAAAACCTCGCCGACCTCCGCGAACTGGTCATACGCGAAGGGCTCGACGTCGGCATAGCCTACGACGGGGACTGCGACAGGCTGGGGGCGATCGACCACCGGGGGGAGGTACTTTTCGGCGACAAGCTGATGATCATTTTCGCACGGGAGATTCTGTCGAGGCGGCCCGGCTCGATCTTCATCTCCGAGGTAAAGTGCTCGAAGACCCTCTACGACGACATCGAGCTGCGCGGCGGCACGGCGATCATGTGGAAAGCCGGGCACTCGCTCATTAAGGCCAAGATGAGGGAAGTTGACGCGGTGCTGGCGGGCGAGATGAGCGGGCACATGTTTTTCAAGGACCGCTATTTCGGCTTCGATGACGGGATATATGCCTCGTGCCGGCTGCTCGAAATACTATCCGGGACGGACAAGAGGATTCCGGAACTCCTCGATGGCGTCCCCCACACCTTTACGACCCCGGAAATACGGGTGGATTGCGCCGATGAGATAAAATTCGAGGTGGTAAACGGGGCGAAGCGGGAGTTCGAGGCGAAAAACCTCAAAATTATCGACGTGGATGGCGCAAGGATCATCTTTCCCGACGGCTGGGGGCTGGTGCGCGCATCCAACACGCAGCCCGTTCTCGTGCTGCGCTACGAGGCGGAGACCGTCGAACGGCTGGAGGAAATCCGCGACTTGATCGAATCCACAATAGAGAGGGTGAAAAGCGGCTATTCGGCGAGCATTGGCTGAGGCGCAAACCGGTGTCGAGCCCTTCACATCCCGCGACAGTCCACTCGCGAACCGTCAATCCCGGCTAAAATCGAAGCCCGGCGTCCGCCGGTATTCTACAATCGGGCGTGTGATGTCTGGCAAATTTGCTCTACAAGAACATGAAGCCCGCGCTCCGATGGCGTATAATGAAATTCTTCGGCAAGGCTCGCAATTCTTGCGAGTGATTCTCTCTGCGACAGGAGGACTCGCTCACTTTCCTTGAGTGTATCGAATAACTTGTCAATTGCGCCATTCAGATATAGCAACGCTTGATCAAGTTCATTGTCCGACATGCCTGACCTTTTCTCGATTAACTTGATGACCTCCCGTTGAATATTTCGGTAGATTTCTATTGTGTAATCAGGATCAATGAAGCTCCTGTATTCGCAAAGTCTCTTTATCTTTTGCCCAAGATCAGCCATGGAGAAAGGCTTTTGTATGTAGTCGAAAGCGCCCATACGCATAGCGTCTATGGCGGTCTCGATGGTTGCATACCCGGTCATCATGATGACTTCCGTGGACAAGCACTCAGCTCTCACGTATTTTAACAAGTCCATGCCGCCTTCCCAGTTTCCATTTATTCCAGGCATGTTCTTGTCAATCAGCATGATATCATAGTTATTGGATCCCATGAGCTCACGGGCCGCATTGAGCCCTTCGGCCGAGTCAAATAGGTATCCTTCGCGGCTTAGAAACATCGCGACCAGGTCACGTATACCCTCGTCGTCGTCAACCACCAGTATTTTTGTCTCCAATTCGGGTACCCTCCTCGATCAGGCTTTGCACTCCGTGGCTTTTGATGTCTGATCGGCAACACATTTTCAATACTTTAATGAATTCCATCACTAATCTTCTTCAGGCGTGCCTCGCCCCGCTCTCGCCCGGAATTCCCGTTCCATGACAAAAGGCTGCTAAAGATCCTCTTTTTTAACAGCACAGGTATGGCTGAAGCGGAAAAGTGCCTGGATTCCGCGGTTGTTTGTCGGGTGTGTGCGAGCGAGCGGGGTGTCGAACCGGAGATGGTATTTCGAGCTAAAGGCGGTTTGGTGCAATCCTGTGGCTGCAAACGGGCAAAACGGTGGTCTCGAACATCGGCGGCGGCTCGTGACTCTTCAACAAGCGGCCCTGATGGGGCTTTCCACCTGGCCTTACTTACCTCTTACGAGCGAAATGAGGAGCATGACCGCCCCGGTCGATATTGCCGTATCGGCCACGTTGAAGGCGGGCCAATGCCAGTTCCCGACGTAGAAGTCGAGAAAATCGATTACCTCCCCCATGCGCACGCGGTCTATGAGGTTGCCCACGGCGCCGCCCGATATGCAGGTGTAGGCGGTCCTGTTCCACACGTCGCTTTTGGATACCTTGCCGTAAGCATAGAAGATAATGCTCAGGACAATCAGCGTGAGAAGGATAAATATCCGCGGTCTCCATTCGGAGTCGGTCCCGCCGAACATGCTGAAAGCCCCGCCGGTGTTGTGGATATGGACGAGATTGAAAAAGCCGCGGATGACCGTCTTGCCGGTATTTAACGGAAGGGCCCGCACGAGCAGGTACTTGGTCACCTGATCGAGCAGCACCAGGACGCCCGCGATAAGAAAAAACGAATTATAATCCCTCAGGTTTATGCCGGATTTTGCCGTCCTGGATTTTGCCATCTCGAAGCCTGCCCATCAGAAAAAAGTTTCACCGCAGTACCTCATGTCCCTGTGGGACACCCTAAACCATGAAAAGTTAGGGTTGCCATCCGGCAGAACTCTTAAAAACGTCATTCCCGCAGCGTTTTTGGGCGGGAATCCAGCGGCTTGGCCTTTCCCACCGGCTTGTCAAGACACTGGATTCCCGCCCAAAAACGCTGCGGGAATGACGATCCGTGGGTCTCGACCCAAAACCGGATTACAGATCGTTACTCAGCGGAACTTTTCGAAGCAGAGAACGCAGAGTACTGAGAACGGAAAAAGCCTCTGTCTGCTGTCATCCGTCATCCAGCCTCCTACTTCCGTCATCCGACATCCGTCAAGGCGGCGTGGCAGCGGTCGCAAATCTGCGGCATGTCCGGAAACTCGCCAACCTTTTCGGAACGGACCCAGCATCGCTCGCATTTTTCTCCCGAGGCGCTTTCCACCAGGATTTTAAGCCCCGGGAGATCGACCCCCTCCGTTGCTCCGGGAAGGTTCGACGCCGGCTCGATCGAGACCTGGGACACGATGAATACCGTGCGGAAAAGCTCGCTTTCTCCCGCGAATTCGGCTTCGAGCTCGGCGGGCAGGGCGATGCGCACTCTCGCATCCAGGGGATGTCCGATCACCTTGTCCCGCCGGGAGGCTTCGAGTACGCGCTGGGTTTCGTTCCTGACCGCCAGGATTTTTTGCCACCTCTGATTCAGCGCCTCATCCTGGAACTTCGGGTCGATTTCCGGGAAAAGTTCCATGTGCACCGAAGGGCCCGGGCGGTGGGGCATGTGGAGCCACGCCTCCTCGGACGTAAAGGAGAGAATTGGGGCCATGAGCTTGAGCACGGTTTCGAGGACCGTGTGAAGGACGGTCTGGGCCGAGCGCCTGGCGGGGCTTGCGGCCGGAGAGGTGTAGAGCCGGTCCTTGAGGATGTCGAGATAAAACGCGCTGAGGTCCACCACGCAGTAGTTGTGGAGGGCGTGGTATATGCGGTGGAACTCGAACCGGTCAAAGCCCTGCCTGATTTTCTGGATCAATTCCTGGAGCTGGAACAGGGCGAACCGGTCCAACTCGTCCATATCGCCGTAGGCGACGGAATCCTTGCCGGGGTCGAAATCGTAGAGATTTCCCAGCATGAACCTGCACGTGTTCCTGATCCGGCGGTAGGCCTCGCTGAGCCTTCTCAGGATGTCGGGCGATATGCGGATGTCGTCCCGATAGTCCTCGCCGGATACCCACAGGCGGAGGATTTCCGCCCCGTACTGTTTGATGATTTCCTCCGGGGCGATGACGTTTCCGAGCGACTTGGACATCTTGTACCCCTGGCCGTCCACGACGAAGCCGTGCGTGAGCACAGTCTTGTAGGGCGCGAGGTCCCGCGTTCCAACGGATGCCAGGAGCGATGAGTGGAACCACCCCCGGTGCTGGTCGCTTCCTTCGAGGTAGAGGTCGGCAGGCGCGCGCAGGCCGGGCCGGCGCTCCAGGACCGCCGCGTAGGATACGCCCGAATCAAACCACACGTCGAGGATGTCCATTTCCTTTTCGAGATTCTTACCGCCGCACCCGGAGCAGACCGTGCCCTCGGGCATGAGTTCCTCGGCCGGGCGCGAGAACCACGCGTCGGCGCCTTCCTTTTCAAAAAGGGCCACAATGTGGTCGAAGACTTCTTTTGAGGTGATATAGGTGTCGCAGTCGGCGCACCGGAACACGGAAATGGGCACTCCCCAGGACCTCTGGCGCGAGATGCACCAGTCGGGCCGGTTTGCGACCATGTTATGGATGCGCTCGCGCCCCCAACTCGGGATCCACTGCACGCGGTCGATCCAGTCCAGTGCCTTTTGGCGCAGGTCGTTTTTCTCCATCGAGATGAACCACTGCGGGGTCGCGCGGAAAATCACCGGTTTCTTGCACCGCCAGCAATGGGGATAGCTGTGGGTGATATCGGTTTGGAGAAGGAGTTTTTTCTCCTCTTCGAGCTTGGCGATGACCGGCTTGTTGGCGTCGAAGACGAACTGGCCGGCGAAAAAGGGCACATCCTCGGTAAACCGGCCCCGGTCGTCCACGGGGGACAACACTTCCAGCCCGTGTTCGAGCGCCATGTCATGGTCTTCCCGGCCGTGCCCGGGGGCCGTGTGCACCGCGCCCGTCCCGGCTTCAAGCGTCACGTGGGACCCGAGCACGATCACGGAATCGCGGTCCAGGAAAGGATGGCGGGCTTTGAGGCCGCTCAGTTCGGAGGCCTCGAACTCGCGCAGCACCCGGTAGTCCTCGACCTTCATGAGCCGCATGATGTTTTCGAGAAGCCCCTGGGCGAGAATCCATATCTCGCCGTCCACCGAGACGGCCACGTAGGCGAAATCGGGGTGCAGGGTGATCGCAAGGTT
Source organism: Syntrophobacteraceae bacterium (assembly GCA_049300095.1). GTDB lineage: Bacteria > Desulfobacterota > Syntrophobacteria > Syntrophobacterales > Syntrophobacteraceae > SbD1. Next base: position 3,939 of record JBAQYM010000246.1, on the reverse strand, counting down.
TGCCGGAATGGTCCACGGGGTCGTCGTCCAGATAAGAACGTGGGCCGGCTTTCCGGAAAGCTCGGAAAACTTTGTCTGGCTCTCGGCGCTCAAGGGGAACTTCACATAGATGGAAGGCGATTTGTGGTCGTGGTACTCGACTTCGGCCTCGGCAAGGGCGGTCATGCAGCTCGCGCACCAGTAAATCGGTTTCTGGCTGCGGATCACTCCGCCTTCCTGAAAGAACCGCCCGAGTTCCCGCGCGATGGTGGCCTCGTAGCTGTAGGACATCGTGAGGTACGGATCGGCCCACTCGCCCAGGACACCCAGCCGCTTGAACTCATTGCGCTGAATGTCGATAAAGCGCTCGGCGTAGCGCCGGCAGTGACCGCGGATCTCCGTCAGGGTCATGGTCGCCTTTTTCTTCCCCAGCTCCTTGTCCACCTGGAGTTCGATAGGGAGGCCGTGGCAGTCCCAGCCCGGAACGTAGCTCGCATCCAGCCCGCCCATCTGGCGGGATTTGATGATCATGTCCTTGAGGATCTTATTGAGGGCCGTGCCGAGATGAATGTGGCCGTTGGCGTAGGGCGGCCCGTCATGGAGGACGTAGCGCGGACGCCCCTTGCTCATCTCGCGGATACGTTCGTAGAGGCCCGTTTCTTCCCACCTTTTCAGCAGTTCCGGCTCCCGGACGGACAGGTTCGCTTTCATCGGGAAATCGGTCTGAGGAAGGTTGAGCGTCTTTTTGAAATCCATTGAATTCTCCGGTAATTTATTTCTGTGCGGGAAAATGCAAAGAAAGCGCAATGAAAACAGCGCAAATTACCTTTCTAACACACCGCCGTGCCAAGCTCAAGAAGGCAGTGAAGAGTGAACGGTGAAGAGTGAGCAGTGAGCAGTGAAGAGTGAGCAGTGAGCAGTGATACCGACTTGCGACTGGGACGCCACTATTGTCATGTCGAGCGAAGCGAGACATCTTGGTACACGGTTACATAATTACAGCGACGTATCGAATGCATGGACTCGACGCAAAGGAGCGGGCTATACGATCGTCATTCCCGCAGTGTCTCTGGGCGGGAATCCAGCGTTTTCGCAATGCGCTGGAGCAAAACCAGTTATCCCAAAGTCGCTGGATTCCCGCCCAAAGACGCCGCGGGAATGACGATGTGGCGGTCCATACAGGAAGGCGAAGAGAACATAACGCTCACGATAATACGTCACCGAATTTATGAAATAGACCGCTCAGTGCTCGTCGCTCCGTGCTCGCTGCTCACCGCTCACTGCTCAAACGTTGAACCGGAAATTAATTATATCGCCGTCTTTTACCGGGTATGTCTTGCCTTCGAGTCTCACCACACCCAGTTTCCTGGCGCCCGCATGGTCGCCCGCCTTCCTGAGATCGTCGAAGGCGACCACCTCGGCCCGGATGAAGCCGCGCTGTATGTCCGAATGGATCGCCCCGGCGGCCTCGATGGCCGGGGTGTCCCTGGCGATGGTCCATGCCTTCACCTCGTCGTCTCCGACCGTGAGGAAGCTGATCTGGTCAAGCAGGGCGAACGAGCTGTGAATGACCCGGTTCAGGGCCGATTCGGCAATGCCGAAATCCCGCATGAACGAGGCGGCCTCCTCCTCGGAGAGTTGGGCGAGCTCCATCTCGATCTGGCCGCGAACGACAACGGCCTCGCACCCGCCAAACGAGATGTCCGGCAACCTGTCGTCCTCGTCAGCATTGTTGACGATCACGAGAAGAGGCTTGGCGGAGAGGAACGTGTATCCCCGCAGCTCGGGCGCCGCCGCCAGGTCGGGGCGTGCGCGAAGGGGCTTTTCCGAGTTGAGGACCTCCGCGCACTGCTCGAGGAGTTCCTTTTCCGCCCCCGTCGGCTTCTTCCCCCGCTTGCTTTCCGCGTCGAGCTTTTCGAGCCGCTTTTCAACCGATGCCAGGTCGGCTATGAGAAATTCGTCTTCGAGGTCGCGGAAATCGCGGGCAGGGTCTGCGGGGCCAAGGGCGGGGTCGGTGAAGTTTCTGACGACCATGATGAAGGCGTCCATCGGGCGCATGTGCGTGAGCAGCAGCGACATGTACTCGCGCTTGTTGTCCGCCGCGCCCGCAACACCCTGCAGGTCCATATAGGTGATCTGGGCGTGCGTGGTTTTTTTGGGTTTGTAGAGCAGACTTAGCCAATCCACCCTCGTGTCCGGCACCGAAACCACCCCGAGCGCCGGGACAACGTGCCCGCCCGGCGGGGCCGTCTCGCCCGCCCGCCCGGTAAGGGCATTGAACACCGTGGTCTTGCCCGCTTTCCCCAGTCCGACGATTCCGAGTTTCATCCCTGTTTCCTCGATATGATAATCAAATAATCAACCCCCCGCTTTGCCAGGGGAATTTGCTTTGCATTTCAGAACCCACCGGGAATGTATGCGCTCGGGAGGATTTTGGGAAGAGTATTTTTGCGGAAGGTGAGCGTCGGGCATGAGGCATCGGGTATGAGGACTTGAGTGTCGGGCGCTATTCTACCAGATAAGTGCGGTGTCCAATGACTAAGAGCTTGTCCGTAAATAACCCAGTTGACTGTGAGCACAGCCTTACGGGTTGGCGCCCAATCACAGAAGGAAAAATCCCCATGAAACTGAAGTTCGGCTTGGGACGTCAAAATCGTCATTCCCGCAGTGTTTCTGGGCGGGAATGACGATCCGTAGAGCCTCAGTTATATGTAGACTGCATGGAATTTGAGGTATGCCATTTGGGCAATAGCCCCTAAAACCCCTACACAGATTATTTACGGACAAGTTCTAAACCAGGGATTCCCGCTTCGTGTCCTTCGTGCCCTTCGTGGTTGGAGGCGGAGCTTTCTTGCCGCGAAGAACACGAAGGACACGAAGGACACGAAGCACAAAAAGTTATTGACCCCATGCATATCGGGCCAAAACATCCGCTATCAACAATCAGACCTCGGACCTCGGACCTCGAACGATGTCATCTTGGCGGGATTTGCCGGTTCGATGATCCCCGCCTCCGTGAGCCATTCCACCGTCTCGCAAAGCGGGAGTCCCACGACGTTTGTGTAGGAGCCCTCGACAGATTTGACCAAAAATGCCCCGATTCCCTGTATTCCGTAAGCCCCGGCCTTGTCCATCGGCTCGCCCGTATCGATATAGGACCCTATTTCGGCCCCTGTAAGCGGTTTGAAGCACACGCGCGTTGCGACCGAACCGGACCGGAGAAATTTATTCTCGCCATTTGTCAGGCAAATACCGGTAATCACTTCGTGGACCCGGCCGCCGAGCGCTTCGAGCATCCGTGCGGCCTCTGCCCGATCAGCGGGCTTTCCGAAAACGCGCCCGTCGAGCACCACTATCGTGTCGGCCCCCAGGACCCATGAGCCGGGAGATGATGCGGAAACGGAGCGCGCCTTGAGGCAGGCCCATCTTTGCGCGGCTTCCGCCGGGGTCGCCGACGCGGCGGAGGCGCCGTCGGCGCCGGATTCTTCCACCTCGCTCGGCTCGATTCGAAATTCGATTCCAACCGACCGGAGCAGCCGTTTGCGGCGCGGAGACAGGGAGGCAAGGATCAGAGGTTGCAGGGTTTTGAACATTTCGTATGGGTTTCGGTCATGCCGGGAGAAATCTTCAAAATTGCAGTCAATGCAGTCAAATAGGAAACATAGGTACTACGCCGGGTTTCGCAAATTCATTGATATTCGACCGCGGGCAAGTCGCCAAAGCCGTCATTCCGGCGAAAGCCGGAATCTAGTGTCTTTTCCGCTCTCGTTCCCACGCTGGAGGGGCTGTTGCCCAAATGCAAAAGTTACGACAGGTGTGGCCAAAACAGGGCGGAGGTCTCCCCTCCCTTGGCGGGAGGGGTAGGGGGAGGGGGTCGTAAGTACTTGAGAATTCAACACCCTCCCCTAACCCCTCCCATCGCGGGGAGGGGGACTCACGTCCGGCTGCATGGTCGCGCAG
>JBAQYM010000245.1:0-11504 GCA_049300095.1 Syntrophobacteraceae bacterium | reverse complement strand
CGGCCGGACTCCCGTTCGGGAAAACCTATTTCGTGATGCTCACCGTTGCAACCACTTGAACTTCCTTCCCATCTTTTGGGGCCGGAAAGCTCCATCTTTCCACCTGTTCGGTGAGGCATTTCAGGCCCGGTGCGTCTCCCCGCTCGCGGGAGATGCGCACGTTCTTTATCGCGCCGTTGGGGCCGACGGTGAACGTAATACTCAGTGTCGCGCCGGAAAGCTTGGCCCCGCTCTTCCGGATACATTCAGGGAACCTTTCGAGGCCCTGTAAGATAAACTGCTTTACAATCTTTTCCGACAAGCCTCCCTGGACTTTGAGGTCAACTATTTTAATCCCGGAAGCCGATACTTCCTGTTCTTCAACCATCGAGCCGCCCCGGCCCGAGGCATCGGGACGACTCTGCTCCTTCGCGGACATTTTCACCCCGCCGGGGCGTCCCCCCTTGTAGTGTGTGCGCGGAGAGGGTCCGCCGCCATAGCCGGTGGCCGGAGAGGCCGGCGCGAGCGCCATGTGTTTTCTGAATTCTCCGCCAACGGCGTTGTCGGAGACACCCTGGGGCAGGGGAAGGGGCTGCTTGACCGTTGTCGCGTCCTCACCCTTCCGGCGCACCTCGGAGTCGATTGCGACAAAGGATGTGTAGGCGGTAAGGAGGTTGTAGTCGAGGCCGAGTTCGGTAATCTGGCGCACCCTCTCGTCGGTCTGCCCGAGATTGTTATAGTCGCCGAGCCGGGTTATGCGCGAACGCGCCCAGAGGTAGCGCAGGGCCGAGTTTTCAGCCAGCGGTTTTACCTGCGAAACATCGAGTTGTTTCTGATACTTGCCCTCTCCGCTCGTCCCGAAAAGGGTGATCTCGCCTTGCGGTTTTCCCCTCCATTTTCCGTAGACGATTACCGGGCGTTCGGCGAAAAGGTCCGGCACCCCCGCGGGTTCGACGTCATAGGTTTCGAATTTTCCGAAATCGAGCCTGGTTTGAGTGAGAATCGGCGACTGAATGTATTTTCGGAACCTTTGCGCGGCTGCCGGGGCCTCATCCGGGCGTGTGATGACAAAGGGCTCTCCGGCGCCGATTCGCGCCATGCCTTCAAGCAAGTGCCGGTTTACACTCGATCCGATGCCGAAGGTAAAGAAGTTGGCGTTCCCGAGCAACTCGTTCATGAGATCGAATACCTCGGGTTCAACCGTGACGTAGCCGTCCGTTGCGATGACGATGGTGCGGGATGCGCCCTCGGTGCGCGGCAGGGTGAGGGCTCGCCTCAAGGCGGGCAAAAGCTCCGTGCCTCCGCCACCCTGCTGCTGTTCGATGAGTTTTATCGCGCGCTGGACGTTCTGTTCGCCGGCGGGGAGGGATTTCTCGGACAAGACCTGGGAGCCGCCCGAAAAGAGCAGCACGTTAAAAGAATCTATCGGGCGGAGCCCAGCCGCGAGGTCTTTAAAGAGCTTTTTCGAGATGTCGAGTGGAAAACCGTGCATCGACCCGGAAACGTCCACGATAAATATGTATTCGCGCGGCGGAATGTTGGCGGGTGTCACGCGCCTGGGCGGCTCCATCATGAGCAGGAAGAAGTTTTCCTTTTGGCCTTCGAAGAGCAGCAGGCCCGAGGATATCTGGTTTCCGGAGAGCCGATACTTGAGGATGTAGTCTCGGTTGCCGCCCGATTTTTCAGACGGGTCCAGTTCGACGCTCGCGAGGCCCTTGTTCTTGTAGTTGATATTTACCTTGTGGGAAGGGCAGGCCATTTCCTGGATGTCCATGCCCGCGGCGACGTTTACCGTGATGTCGAAGGCATAGGTCGGGGCTTCTCCCTGGTGGAGATACGGGTTCTGGGACCATTTCTCGGAAGGAGGCGCCGTGGATTCCGGGGCGTTCGAGTACCTGGGGCCGACGACTGTCGGGTAGGCGAATTCATAGACGCCATCGGTCGGGACCATGAGTTCGGTGTAGCTCAGCTCGGTCCTGATCTCGTCTCCGGGAAGGATGTTCGCCACGTTCATCTGGAAGACGTTGGGCCGGTTTTGTTCGAGAAGCGATGCGCTCTTGCCTTCCTTCTTGGCTTGCTCGTAAGCCTGGCGCGCTTCTTCGCGTTTCTGGATCCGCGCCGTAATGGTGCGCTCCCCGATGGTCATCTTCATGCCGTACACGGCCGTGCGGGTCGAGGCCGGGAAGACATAGATCGCCTCGATGGGCTTCTTGCCCTCATTTTTATAGACTTGCGTCACCGTGACGTCCGCGATGATGCCCGAGACGTTCACGAGCGCCGAGGTGGACTTTAGTGGAAGCTGGTCCAGGGACGAGTCGTCCGATTTGACGAAGAAATAGGGCGAAAGGGTCTTGTCGGGTTTCTCCCCGGAATCGGCGGGTTTTGGTTCCAGGGCGATTGCCTTCCCCACGTCCCGGGCGCCCAAGACGGGGAGCATCATCACGGCCAGCAGCGCCAGAAATATCTTCTTTCCTGAAAAAACGATTGAACTCTTCATGTACTGTTCCTTTGCTGTGCGGGTTAATTTTTTGGCTCTTCAACCCTATTTGACAAGGAACATGCAAAAAGGTTCCAGGAATTTTTCGATCATGGGGCTTTTGCCCAAACCGAAGTGGTTGCAATAGATCTCTGCTCCGGGCAGTCCGGGCGGGGATCAACCCCGCCCCTACGCCTTTACGGCGGGCATGGCGCCGTCCTTTGAACGTAGGGGCGGGGTTGATCCCCGCCCGGACTTGCGGAAGGGCAAGGGCTGCCCGTCACGAATGTATAATGTATTGGGTTGAATCCGCGCCCGAGATGGGACCCGTGGTTTGGGCAACAGCCCTGAATCATTGTTCGGCCAACAGCCCCGAATCGTTCCCCGCTCTCTTTGGGATTATTTCGAATTACCACTTTGAACGCGGCACGGCATCTGGGTAGGACATCTTATTTTTCTGGAACTATGCGATAAATCTTGATATATCCGCGTGTTGAGTGAGCAGTTTATTTTACGGGAGCGACAGGATTGCATGCCTAATTTTATCGGAACAGCGGTACTCTACGTGGTGCCCCTGCTTTTTGCCGTGATCCTCCACGAGGTCGCCCACGGCTGGGTTGCCGAAAAACTGGGTGACCCGACCGCAAGGCTTCTGGGGCGCATTACCCTGAATCCAATAGTCCATATCGACCTGGTCGGCACAATAATTCTTCCCGGCCTGCTGCTGTTGACCGGGTCGCCTTTTCTTTTCGGCTGGGCCAAACCCGTTCCGGTCAATTTCGGCAATCTGCGCGGGGGCCGCAAGGACATGGCGCTGGTCGCCCTGTCGGGTCCGCTCACCAACTTCATCCTGGCCGCGATCAGTTCGGTGATTTTCCATTTTACATTCTCCAACGTTCTCGACCCCGCCGGGTCCGGCAGGTTCTGGTATATGTACCTCAAAGATCCCGTGCGCCAGATGGCGCTCATTTCCATGCAATTCAACCTGGTGCTCATGGTGGTGAACCTTCTACCCATCCTCCCGCTCGACGGCGGCAGGATCGTCGTCGGCCTCGCTCCCCTGCGCATCGCCATCGCCCTGGAGCACACGGAAAGATTCGGCATGCTGATCGTGCTGCTATTGATCGGATCGGGAATGTGGGGTTATATAGTCAGTCCCGTTATAGGGTTTTTCATGCGCTTCCTGCTTTAGCGGGCTTCCGGAAAGGGGTTTTTCTGTGCCTGCCCGTGCGGGCAGGGGCGCTTATCGATTACGGCCTTTAAGACTGCTCCCCCTCGAGGGGACACATATAAAAATTTCAGAGGAGATTATCCGGAGATGGCGGAGAGGAAGAGAATTTTGAGCGGCATGCGTCCCACGGGGCGCCTTCACCTTGGAAACCTGCACGGCGCGCTGGATAACTGGATTCAGCTCCAGAACCAGTATGAATGCTTCTTCTTCGTCGCCGACTGGCACGCGCTGACCACCGACTACGCCACACCCGAAGCGATACGCGAAAACACCTGGGACATGGTCATGGACTGGCTGAGCGCGGGACTCGATCCCGAGCTGTGCACGCTTTTCATTCAGTCCGACATCAAGGAACACGCGGAGCTCTTCCTGCTTCTCTCGATGATCACCCCGCTGCCCTGGCTCGAGCGCAACCCGACCTACAAGGAACAGCAGCAGCAGCTCGACCAGAAGGACCTCGCCACTTACGGGTTCCTGGGCTACCCGGTGCTCCAGGCGGCCGACATAATAATTTACCGCGCCAACGGCGTCCCGGTCGGCAAGGACCAGCTCCCGCACGTCGAGCTTACCAGGGAGATCGCCCGCCGTTTCAACTTCATGTACCGCAGCGAAATTTTCCCGATCCCCGATCCCCTGCTCACCGAAGTCCCGGTCCTCCCCGGGCTGGACGGCAGGAAGATGAGCAAGAGCTACGGCAACTGCATTTTCATCACGGAGCCCGAGGAAAGCATCATCGAAAAAATTTCCAAGATGATGACGGACCCGCAACGGGTAAGGCGAAACGATCCCGGAGACCCCGAGGTTTCCCCTGTCTTCGCCTATCACAAGCTCTATTCCTCGCCCTCCGAGGTTGCCGACGTCGCCGATGGGTGCAGGACGGCCCGGATCGGATGCGTGGAATGCAAGAAGCGCCTGATGAAAAATGTAATCGCCAAGCTTGCCCCCATTCGCGAAAAACGCTTGCAGCTCGAACGCCAGACCGGCAAAGTTCGAGATATTATCGAAGCTGGAAACGACCGGGCCAGGCGCGAATCGGCCGCCACCATGAAACTGGTGCGCCAGGCAATCGGGCTGGGCAACGGGGCGTAGGACCAAATGCATTCACCGCGGAGACCGCAGAGGACGCGGAGAGGGCGGGAGATGCAAAAGAAAGAGTTCAACAAGATTACCGAGGAGATTATCGGGGCGGCCATCGCGGTGCATCGAGAACTCGGTCCGGGCTTGCTGGAATCGACTTACGAGGCCTGTCTTGCATATGAGCTGGATCAGCGGGGACTGGGGGTCGAGAGGCAAAAGGCCCTCCCCGTGGAATATCGCGGGGTGCGACTGGATTGCGGCTATCGGATCGACCTGTTGGTAGAGGGCAGCGTTGTCGTGGAATTGAAGGCTGTCGAGAAACTGGACTCGATTCACGAGGCACAGCTTCTTTCCTATCTGAAGCTGTCGGGCTCTCCCATCGGCTTACTGCTGAACTTCAATGTCACCGAACTTCGACGCGGCATCCGCCGCTTGGTGAATAAGTTCGAGGGCTGACCGCACCGCAGTCTCCGCGCTCTTCGCGGTGAATGCTCTTAGTCGTTAACGGGCTTTTGTAAGTGGGAGAAATTCGGCCGAATCATCGGCCCTGGTCTCAAAACTTTATTTCTCATTCTTTTCCTCTGCGTTCTCTGCGTCCTCCGCGGTGAATGCTCTCAGTCGTTAACGGGCTTTTGTAAGTGGGAGAAATTCGGCTGCAAAAATTCCTTGCCCAGGCGGGAGTTGCATCCAGGCGCGCCGCCGAGGAAATAATCCGGCTGGGGCGCGTGGAGGTAAACGGCCGCAGGGCGGAAATCGGCTGCCAGGTCGATCCCCTTAGAGACGACGTGCGCCTTGACGGGAAATCCATCACCTCCCGCGAAGAAAAGATATTCCTCGCCTTCTACAAGCCGCGCGGCTGCATAACGAGCGCGCGCGACCCCCAGGGCCGAAAAACCGTTTTCGATTTTCTCCCCGAATTCCCGGCCCGCATCTTTCCGGTCGGTAGGCTCGACTACGACGCCGAAGGGCTGCTGCTTCTCACTAACGACGGCGCCCTTTCAAACCGGCTGCTGCATCCTCGCTATGGAATATCCAAGATATATGAGGTAAAAATAAAGGGACATCCCGACGAAAAAACCCTCGAACGGCTGCGCACCGGGGTGGTGCTCGAAGAGGGCGCCACGGGCCCGGCCGGGGTCGAGGTGATTCGCGAACTGCCCGAGGCCTGCTGGCTCAGGATCGTTCTCCACCAGGGATGGAACCGTCAGATAAAAAGAATGGGCGAAGCCGTCGGGTACCCGGTTTTGAAGATAAAACGGATCGCATACGGTCCGGTGCGTTTGGGCGGGCTCAGGCCGGGGGACTACCGGCATCTGGGACCCGATGAACTCCGGCGCATCTTTGAACAGGCCGGCCTCGATAAGGAGCAAGTGGAATAATGGACAGGAAGAGCGGCTATCCGTACGGGTCCCCCGGTTCCTTTTACCGAGGCGGCGGGGGGAAGGAAAAAAAGCCGAAGCGTCCCTCCCGCTTGATCGTCATAGTGGTCGCGGTCGTGCTGCTTCTGGTCGCGGGAGGCGGTTTCCTCGTGACAAGGGAAGGGGGCGTCTCGTCGGCCCTTCCGTTTCCAAAGAAGCTTGTCGCCCTCCGCTTCCAGCACAACGGGCAGGAAGTCCTCCTGCTTCCCGACCAGCAGGTGATCGTAAACCCCAGGGATTCCCTCCAACTCGTCCAGATCAAGACCGATGGGTGGCTCTCGTGGGGAACGCGGGTGGTCTCGGCGGAAATCGACGTGAGGAAGATCTCGAAGGAAGCCGGGATAATAAAGGACCTTTTCGCCCACGAGACTTTCGAGGCCCCCATTACCGCCGAATTGCGCGCGCTTTTGTGGAACCGCCCCATCGGCAAGGTTTCCCTTCTCGTGCAACTCGACGCCAAGGACTGGCTTCAGAAGGCGAACTCCACCTCCGATGTGGACAAGAGGATCGCCTACCTCGACAAGGCCCTGCGCGAAAACGCTTCCAACATCCTGGTGAAGACCCAACTGGCGGGTCTCTATTTCGATACGAAGCGGTACGCCGAGGCGGCCCGCCTGTATAAGGAAATCGACGAGTCCGGAAAATCGAAGAACATCTCCGAGCGGCTCCTCCTTGTCTACCAGATCATGAACAAGGTGGACGACGCCCTGAATGTCTATATCGACCTCTTAAAAATTTCCGAGGAACAGCAGACGTTCAAGGAATTCATAGCATACCTCAAGAAGAGAAAGTCAAAGGACGAAGCGGAAAAGTTTCTCGAAAAGCGCCAGCATGAGATTCCGAAGGCGTTTCAGTCCGCGGTCCTTCTCACGATTGCCGAACTCAGCAGCGAGACCAAGAACTGGTCCCGGGCCGCCGCCACGTACGAGAAAGCGATAAGGGCCGGGGTAAAGGACTCGGATGTCCTCTACAACCTGTTCGTCACCTATAAGCGCAACGGCGACGCGGACAAGGCGGCCAACGCCCTCGAAAGGTATCTCCAAAAAAATTCCGGCGACATCGAAAGCCAGATCCAGCTTGGCGAGCTCTATGAAAAGAAGGGCGACGCCGCCCGCGCGAAGGCGACCTACGAGGCCGTCCTCCAGAAGAGCCCCCAGAACAAGGACGCCCTCACCCGCCTGGTGGCCGTCCTCGAGAAATCAAACGACAAGGCCGCGCTCCAGGGGGTCTACGAAAAGCTCGCCCAGATGCAGCCGAAGAACAGGACCCTTCACAACAATCTTGCCGTGCTCTACTACGAGGCCAAAAAATACGACAAGGCGATCTCCTGCTTCCAGACGGTCGCGTCCCTGGACCCCAAGGATATCGAATCGCGCAAATACATGCTCGATATCCACCGAAAGCTCAGAAACGAAAAGGGCGAACTGGCGGTCCTGCGGGAGCTGGCAAAAATCGATCCCAAAAACGCCGCCTACCAGGACGCCCTTTTCAAGTATTATGACGACAAGAAGGACTACAAGGGGATGAGCGCCTGCTTCAAGGAAGCATCCGAGCAAAATCCCGACTCGGTGCGCCTGCACACCTACCAGCTCCACGCCCTCATGAAGCTGGGCGACAAAAAAGCCGCCGCCGGGCAACTGGAGCACCTGATCCGCCTCCAGCCCAAGGATAAAATCTATCTCAGGAAGGCCGCCGACCTCTATGAGGGTACGGGAAATCATACGGAGGCGCTCAAAAAACTCGAACTCCTTCTAAAACTCGACCCCAAGGACAAACAGGCCAAGGACGACTACCTGCGCCTGAAAATGATGGCGATCAGCAAGAAAAAGCCGTCCTGATCTTCCGGTGACTGAAAATGACGCCGATGGGCTGGAAGACGCCGTCCTGATCTTCCGCGGGCGGAAGGGCGCGGACACTGGCGCAAGGTCGTCGCCCGGAACGGCCGACCGGGTATTGCGTTCAGTGATTCGGAGCGATAACCGAGGACAGCATGGACGCCCTCGCCCGGAACGGTCGATTGGGTATTGCGTTGGCTCCGAGTATCGGATATAAAAACCGGGTGTTTTTCTGATGCGTTTTACGGGCGGGTAACTCAGCGGTGAGAGTGCCATCCTCACACGGTGGAAGTCGGAGGTTCAAATCCTCTCCCGCCTATCACAAATAAAACGGGGACTTAGCAGAAATGCCGAGTCCCCGTTTTAGTGGTAAATCGTCAAAGTGGTAACTTTGTGGTAACTTTGGGAAAGAAAAGGGAGCCGAAGCCCCCATCTGTCATTTTATCCCGCATCCAGCGTCGTCATGCATGTCCGTGAGCACTGCCCCCGGTCCAACCTGGAGCTTGACCAACCTGGTGAACTCCAACGCCGCCACGCCCTCCTTGCAGACGATAATATCGCCATCGGTGACATACAGCCTCAACGATCTTGGCCACCGTTTTGCCTTTCTTTTACAGTGACCGCCCGGTCATCACCCGCAAACATAGACGGGGCAAGGGGTGTTTTGAACCTGCACCAAAGTTGCACCAAGACAGTAGGTGCGACGACGTCCGTATTCAACCTCCGGCAATCGACCTCAGTGGAAACTGAGGTATTCGCCGTTCACCGTTTTGTCTCATGTTCAGGCAAGGGAGGAGGCTGAAAAGCCGCGACCAGTCTATACTTTGATTCTGGACATAAGACGAAATAATTCTAATTGTCCCGTGTTTAAGGTGCTGGTTGGCTTGCAACGCAAGGCACGAGGTGCTTTTCAGAATGGGGAAAATTTACGCTCTTTTGTCCAGTTATTCATGGAAAAGAACAACGCGTGGTCCGGCCCTTAATACATTTCAGACTTGCTGACCTCTTCCGAAACATCGGCAACAGTGAAAACGGTCACCGTGGCTGTACATCCATCCAGCAATTTGAGAACAGTCTCACGATCTTCTGCATTATTTGCCAATATCCAAATCTCCATAGTTCTGTACAGGTCGAGTAATAAATCCATTTGCTGCTGTGTCATAAGGCCCTTGGTTACCCTAAACTCAAGGCCTGCGAACCGTTGCTCTAGAATTTCTAGCAGCTTTCTTATCCGCCATGCGATGACTGATGTTGGAAGCTTGGGGAAATTTCCAAAATATATATAGCGGTTACCTGTGAAATCGAGGCACAAATAAAAACCACATAGCGACCCAATTTGATATATGGCTTTATCTGTAGGATTATCAAGAGAGCTTATAGTAGCTCCGTGCAACAACAGGTAAGCCCCAACATCCGGACCCATGAGAGATGTATCTGAAGCTTTTTGGGTAGTCTGCAATATTGCTTGATCAATGACGGAAGCTGCCTTCGTTTTAAATGAGGTGTCGTTATATTTGATTGTATCCAAGCCAGCAACATTGAATTCAAGACTATAATCCTCATGTTGAAATGGAAGTATGTATTTATTAAAGCCAAGCATTAACCCATATTCCATATGCACATTGGCATTAGGTTTTTTTACCTTGCCGACTTTTTCGTTATTTAACAGAACAATGCAGAATTGTGATTGGATAATTTTCGAACATATTTTCTGACAAAATACATGTTGGCCTGGCGCTAGAGTGCCACCAGCTTCATAGGCTTCAATGCGTCGCTCCTTTAGCAGGCCGCTCAGGATGTCCACTTCGAGCTTGCTGCGGTTGAATCCATATCCGATGAAGCAACTTGGCGATGCCGAAAACACGTAGTCGCAACTCGGCAAATTAACGATGCAAACCTCGTTTTTGCGAACTCTATTATCCAAAGAGCACCTCCTCTGAAAGTCTAACTAAACTAACTGGACAATTTACAACAAAGTTTCTCTTGTTGCTCTCATTTTTCTGCCCGTCATGAGACAATTTGCTTCAAACTGTCTCATGTTCGTATTCGATCCGCAATCGTGCGGCGAGAATCGAACTCGCACCGATATAGACGGGGTAAGGATTTACAGGCGTCTGCCCGACATGTGCAACACCGATCATCCGTGATGAAGGGATTCGAACCCTTCGCCATATCGACCCAGTAACGGTTTGCAGGCGACAGGACAACAAAGGGACACCGGAAAAATAATAGCCGAAATCGAAACGGACCGTAAAAAATCGGGGCGAGAGGATTCGAACCTCCGGGGCTGAAATATTCCGTAATTGTTCTGTAATGTTATGCGGGGATTTTGGACCATCGGACCACATGCGGACCATCCTCCTCGCAGACAGGATCTTATCCGTGGCAGCGTTTCGTCCATTATCGGTCGTCGTTATATACACCTATTTATGAGATGTGACAGTAGTTTGTCGAGCGACCTTTATCCATAAAGTTATAAGCAAAGCTAGATTCAGGAGGATAAATGGTATATTAAATGAATGATAGACTCCATAGGTTCTGGTAAGCTCATTAGGATACAAATAGGTTGCTATAGATTCTGCTGCAGAATAACTAACAAATGTAGATATCAATACACTAGGCATAATGCTCCATTTCAGATTATCCCATAGATGAATCCGCTTGAAGAGCTGAAGGTATAATACTTGGAATAACATAGCAGTTAGGATTGTGAAAATTAAAGCCCAGTCTACCAATTGAATAATAACCCATCCTTCGCTTTTTGAATTTCTTTGGGATGGAGTTTGCGGAGAAGCAAAGTCAGTCATGTTGGTAATTCTAGCTCTCCACTGAACATTAATTTTTGATAATTCAGAATAATCTAGATATTTGTCAGAATCTAGATTGGTCATGTATGCCGTGATAAAAATGCTATCTCCTGGATTAATAAGTGTAGGATCTGCTTCAAACTTATTGTCACTTATTTTATGCCAGTGAAGAGTAAACCTGCTGCCAAGGCTCGAGACTGTGATAATTTTCCAGGGTTTAGGGACATTGATACTAATATTCTCATGAATATCAGACGGCAAAATGGGTGAGGTGCCGATATTCTTTATAATCGCTGACGCTGAGGCAATATTGTTAAAGGTTTGACCATCTGGCATGCGTACTGTTAACGAAGCTTGCTCTCCTAGTTGTCTTACATCAAAATAAAGGCCTATGACGGAAAGCTTATTAAGCTCCAGCTGTCTTTTCGGAGGGGATTCACCCCTCGTGAATAGATCCATTGCAACATATGCTGGGACCAGAGCATTCAGAAGAGCTGCCAGAAGTGTCAAAGCTTGCCAAATCCTATTCTCAATTCCCATTTTACGTCTCCCTCTAAGGGCCTGTCCAATATTAACTTGAACAACTTTTGTTCTTGGGAACCAGCGTGTAATTCCATTCACCGTGAAAAGCGGCTTTCTCTATTCGGATATTCTTCAGCTCTTCGTCGGTTACTTTGATAC
>JBAQYM010000244.1:0-9978 GCA_049300095.1 Syntrophobacteraceae bacterium | reverse complement strand
GGTGAAGAGCCGCGGTCTGTTGCCCAAAGCAAGACGCTGGATTCCCGCCCAAAAGCGCTGCGGGAATGACGGTCTTGACGACCCGAGCCAACTTCGGTTGCTTGGGTAATCTGTCGTGTGTGATTGGGCAGCAGCCCGTGAGGCTGTGCTCACAGTCAAACAGGTTATTTACGGACAAGTTCTTACTGTGCGTTGGCTATGCCGGGGCTATCCTTTGGCTTTCTTCTTCACGGCATTGGCGTGGGGAGCGGCTTTGCCGGGGGATTTTTTACGGGTGGATAATGTTTTGGTTTGTTTTTTGGAGGAAGATTTTGCGACTTTTTGGGCCTTCGCGCTCCGAGTGGATTTGCCCGCTTTTGCCTGGGTGGATTTCGCCCCGGCGCGACCCGCCCCGGCAATTTTTCGCCCGGACTTGCTCTTTGCGGATGCCACCGCGGCACGGCCTTTCCCCTTCTTGCCGGCAACCGACTTGGCGCCGGCGGCCTTGCCTTTCCCGGCCTTGAGAGAAACCTTGGCATGGGTGGATTTTTTCGACGCGCCCGCGGTCCTGGCAAGCTTTGCCCTGACCTGCTTTTGCTGTAATTTGCAAACCGCGCGGGCCTTTGCCCCATTCCCCGGCCCCGAGGCCGCGCGGACTCCTCCTCCCTCCCCACCGGCGGAGGCGTACCGCGAGTAGGAATTAGGCTGGCCGCATTCCCGGAAACCGGCCTCGAGAAGCTTTTCGGTTTCCGCGAGCCTGATCCAGGGGGTGCGCGCACCCATGACGACGGCAAGCACGCGGGTCCCCCCCCGTTTTGCCGTGGCCGATATGTTATAGCCCGATGCGCAGACGAAGCCGGTCTTGAGCCCGTCCACTCCGGGACATTTCCCCAGGAGCCGGTTGGCGTTGTGATGCGAGCTCTTGCCGTACGAATAGGCCTGCATCGAGTGTATGGTAAGGGATTCCGGGAAGCGGCGCAGGTATGCGATCGAAAGTCTTGAGATGTCGCGGGCCGTTGTCATCTGGCCGGACGCGGGGAGGCCGTTCGGCGTCATGAAGCGGGTGTTTCTCATCCCGAGATCGCGGGCCTTGGCGTTCATCTTCCGGACGAACCGCTCGACGTTTCCGCTGATGTGCTCGGCCGCGGCCACGCAGGCGTCGTTACCGGAAACGACCGCCATTCCCTTGATGAGTTCTTCCAGGGGGACGCGGGCGCCGGCTTTGAGGCCCATTCGGGACCCGCCGGTGGCGGCCGCCCGACGGCTCACCTCGACCTTGTCCCAAAGGTGCACCTGCCCTTCCTTGATGGCTTCGAACACGAGATAGAGCGACAGTATTTTGGTGATCGACGCGGGCGGTATGGGGGAGTCGGCGTTTTGCTCGAAAAGAACGCACCCGCTGTCCATGTCGATCAGGATGGCGGATTTCGCGTTAATGCGCTGGTTTATTTTTGCGTGCGGGCCCTGAGGAAGGAGAAAAACGCCGAAAAAAAGGACAAGACCGCACACCAGATGCTGTTTGCGCTGCATTGAATCACTCCCCTGTCTGACTGTCCCACAAAGACGAAAATCGGGAAATCGATTAGCCCCAAGCGACTAACCAGCGCCTACCAGCTCAGTTTCTCAAGGAAATCCGAGGCATGTGTATCTATGGAGATTCAAAAGCTTTTTGTCAATAAAATTATGCGTCTTTACTTATTAAATCAGCAATAAGCCCCTGTATTTGCCCCTCGGGGAACTAATCTTTGCCAAAACAGGCGGTCTTTTGCTATAACCTTCGCCAGCCAGATGGGATAATTTCAAGCCGGGGGGAACGCAAATATGTTCGGCCGCATGATGGATTTTCTTTCCAGAGACATGGCGATGGACCTAGGCACCGCCAATACGCTCATATACGTGAGGGGCAAAGGAATCGTTCTCGACGAGCCTTCGATGGTCGCCGTCGAGAAGGAATCGGGCAAGGTGGTCGCAATCGGGCGCGAGGCCAAGAGCCTTGCCGGAAGGCACAACCGGAGCACCACGGTGTCGCGGCCCCTCCGCGACGGGGTTATCCACGACTTCGAGACCGCATCGTTTATGGTCAGCTCCTTCCTTGGGAAGGTCTTCAGGAGGCTCCCCCTGTCGAGGCCCAAACTGGTGGTCGCGGTCCCCGCCGGGATAACCTCGGTGGAAAAGCGGGCGGTGATCGAGGCGGCCGACATGGCCGGGGCGGGGAAGGTTTTTTTGATCGAAGAGCCGATGGCGGCCGCGATCGGCTCGGGGCTGCCGGTGGACCAGGCCGAGGGTCAGATGGTGGTGGACATCGGCGGCGGGACGACCGAAGTGGCGATTATCTCGAAGTTTGCCGTCTCGTGCAGCGAATCTTTGCGGGTGGCCGGAGATGAGGCCAACGAGGCGATCTGCCAGTTCATCCGTCAACAGCACGGCATGGGAATAAGCGAAATGATGGCCGAGGTGATCAAGATGAAGATCGGATCGGCGGTCCCCCTCAAGAAGACCCTCGAAATCAAGCTGCGCGGAAAGGACCTGGCGACCGGAATGCCCAAGATCGTCACCATAACCGATTCGGACATCCGCTCGGCCATAAGGCAACCGACGCAGGCAATCGTCGAGGCCGTCCGGCGGGTGCTCGAAAAAGCCTCGCCCGACCTGGCATCGGACGTGGCCGAAAACGGCATCTGGCTGGCAGGGGGAGGGGCCTTGCTCAAAGGGCTTCGGCTCATGCTCCACCAGGCAACGGGCCTCGAGGTGCACAGATCCGAAGACCCGCTGCGCTCCGTCATCCGTGGGGCCGGTTCCGTGACCGAACATTTTGATTATTACAGGGATGTATTTTTGAATTAGGGATTTAGGGATTTAGGGGTTTAGGGGTTGTGGGATTGTGGGGACCGTTCGCAATTCCCCAATTCCCCAATGTTGCCCAACGGCCACAGTTTGGTGTATCTTATAAGAATAACTCCGTACTTTCTCATAGAGCAATGATACAGCGAGGTGACAGGAATGACAAAACTGGAAGAACTCGAGAGGACTATTGATAATTTACCTGAAGAGGAGTATCGCCGGTTCCGCCATTGGTTCATGGAAAAGGACTGGGAACGATGGGACAGACAGATTGCGGAAGATTCAAGATCGGGCAAGCTCGACTTTCTGGCACGGGAAGCTCTTGACGCCAAGAAGGAAAACGGACTGCGCGATCTATGAAGCACCGGGCAACAGAAATGATCAAAGGGCAATAATTGCGGGAGTACCCTGCCCGATTCGGATAAAAGCTCACCCAAATTTCTTCCCCGACACTGACAATCCATGGTGGGAGCGGCTTGCAGCCGCGATGTTCTTCACTGCGCTCACCGGAAACCGATTGGCATTTGCCCGGCCATCGCGGCTGCAAGCCGCTCCCACAGCAACCGAGGGCCATTCCGATCTCCAGTTATGGCGGGGTCTCCCGACCGCGCCATGCTCTCGACCGGAGGTCTCCAGCCCACCCCAGGACCAGTTGACCTCCTTGGGAGACCTTCGGTCGGGCACGGTGGCACGGTCGGGAGACCGTGCCACAACGGAGCGCCACAACGGAGCCTCAATCCCTCAATCCCCCAATCCCTCAATCCCTCAATCCCTCAATCCCTCAATCCCTCAATCCCTCAATCCCCCAATCCCTCAATCCCTCAATTCATCCGCTTCGAGCACCCGGCGTATCGCGGCGGCCATTTCGTGCAGGAGCAGGGGCTTCATGAGAAAGCCCTTGATTCCCTCGGCCCTGGCCCTGGGCTCGTCGATTGACTCGCTGAACCCCGTGCAGAGAATGATCGGAATGCCGGGGCAAATCTTGAGCGCTTCCCGGGCGAGTTCGACCCCGGTCATCTGGGGCATCGTCTGGTCGGTGAGTATCAAATCGAATTTTTTGGGATTTGCCCGGAAGGCTTCGAGAGCGTCGAGGCTGCTGTATCTCACCGTGGCCTCGTACCCGAGGTGCTCGAGCATTTCCTTTTGCAGATCGACCACGGCCGGCTCATCGTCCACCAGCAGGATGCGCCCGCTTCCAACCGGCAAGACGGGCGCAACCTCGACCATGGTCTCGACCGGGGCCCGCGCCAGCGGCAGCAGGATGTCGAAAGTGGCGCCCTGCCCCGGTTTGCTCGTAACCGACACGCTGCCGCCGAGGCCCTTCACGATCCCATAGACCATTGCCAGTCCCAACCCGGTGCCCTCGCCCGAACCCTTGGTGGTAAAATAGGGTTCAAAAATCCGCTGCTGCAGCTCTTCGTCGATACCGCACCCCGTGTCCGAAACGGAAAGCATGAGGTAATCGCCGGGAGCGAGATCGGAATGCCGCCGGTCGCCGATAGACTCAATCTCATGGAGGCCGAGGCTCACGCCCAGCGTCCCGCCCTTTTCCCCAATGGCGTGCGCCGCGTTGGTGCACAGGTTTATCATTATCTGGTGAATCCGCGTCGGGTCGGCCAGCACCCTTCCCTGGAGCGCATCCGGATCGACCTGGCGCCGGATGATGATGGTCGAGGGCAGGGACGACCTCAGGAAATTGAGCGCCTCCTTCACGATGAGGCTGACCTGCACGGGCCTCAGCTCCAACTCGTTCTTGCGGCTGAAGGCAAGGATCTGGCTCACCAGGTCTTTTGCCCGGAGGCTGGATTTGAGCACCTGGTCGATTTTTCTGTACAGGCTGCTGTTGTTTTCAACCTCGTGGAGGCAAAGCTCGCAATAACCCAGTATCGGTGTAAGGATATTGTTGAAGTCGTGGGCGATCCCTCCGGCAAGCGTTCCTATCGCCTCCATCTTCTGGGCCTGGCGGAGCTGGTCCCGCAGGTTCTTTCGCGCCTCCTCGGCCTTCCTGCGCGCGGTCACATCGCGGAAGGTGAGGACCGCGCCCGTCACCTCGCCGTTCTCGACGATGGGGGTACTCGAATACACCGCCGGAAAAGAACCGCCGTCCTTTGTCCAGAGGACCTCATCCCTTATGCGGCACCGTATGCCGTCCGCAAGGGTCTTTGACATCGGGCACTCGGTTGCGGGATAGGAGGAGCCGTCGGCCTTGTGGTGATGAATGAGCTGGTGGATGTCCCGGCCGATCATTTCATCGATCTCGTAGCCCAGCATCCCGGCGGAGGCGGGATTGGCGAAAACGCATCCGCCTTTCGTGTCAAGCCCGATTATCCCATCCTCGGCCGCGTTCAAGATCAACTGGTTTCTGCGGCCAAGCCGTTCCACTTCGGCTTCGGACGTTTTGCGGCCGGTAATATCGGTCACGATCGCGATCACTCCGATGATTTCCCCGCGCGTGTTGTAATGGGGCCCGTAATTGGCGATCATCCACACTTCTTTTCCGGTGTGGGGCACGACGAAATTTATGTCTCCGGACTGGCAGCTTTCACCGGCCATGGCCCTTCTTATCAGTTTATCGACGCCTTGCTCCCTCATATGAGGGAACTCTTCCAGGGCGTTCTTTCCCAGGATGGACGCCGCGGCCAGGCCCGTCATCTCTTCCATGAACCGGTTCCACAACACATAGTTGAAGTTCATGTCGTAGACGAGGATGCCGTTTCTGGCGCTGGATATGATTTCGTTATTGAACCGGTAGAGGTTGCGCAGGTTCTCTTCGGCCTGCTTTTGCAGGGTTATTTCGCGCTGCACCCCCCATGCGCGCAGGAGCCGGCCGTCTTCGACCTCGCCGATCAGGCTGCTCGAAAAGCGGATTTCCTGGCCGTTCATATCCTTCCTGTAGGATTCGGCTTCGACAAGCCTGTAGCCCGAGCGCACAAAGGCCGCGAGATATTCCACGTTGTGGGCGTCGGTGCGGGGCAGGAATTCCGACATCCTCGATCCGATGATGTCCTCGGCTTTTTCCAGCCCGTAAATGTGCGCCATCTCGTCGTTGCATTCGGCAAGGTAGGCCGAGGAATAAAACTCCTCGATCAGGTCGTCTTCGGGCAGGGCGATCGGGATGGGCCTTTCCAGTTCGATTCGGAAGATCCCCTCCGAACTGTTTTCGATGAAGGCGCGGTACCTGGATTCGCTCTCGCGCAGGGCAATTTCGGCTTTCTTCCTCTTGGTGGTGTCGCGCGCGGTGAGCACCACGACATCTTTGCCTCCGATGACGGCGGCGCGCAAGTTCGCCTCCATCCAAAAAAGGCGTCCGGCTTTATCCTTGGCATGCCACTCGAAGACCTGCGGCCCTTCGGTTTTCGCCTTCACAAGCCATTTCACCGCCTCTTCGCCCCTGTAAGGCGCTTCACCGGAACTCAGTTCGGCGGGGCCGAAGCCTTTGACCTGCTCCCGCGTGTAGCCCGACAGCTCGCAGAGGCGCTGATTTGCGTCCAGGATGGCGCCGGTGGCGGGGTCCAGGACCAGGATGGCATCGTTTACCGAATTAAAAATGGTCCGGAATTTATGCTCGCTTTCGAGCAGGGCCTTCCGGGAACGCTCCCTCTCCTCTCCCCGCAGTTCGAGCGTTTCGGCCATCCGGTCGAACGCCTCGGCCAGCTCCCCCAGCTCGCCGCCGCCATAGGGCAGCCCCGTTCGCACGCTCAGGTTTCCCGCGCACAGTTGCTTTGTGGCGTCGGTAAGGGTCTTGACGTTCGGAAGAATAAAGAGGTGGCTTCCCACAGCCATTCCGGAAAAGGCGAGAACGATCACGAGAACGAGGCAGGCAACCCAGACTATCAGGTTCTGGCGGACCTCGGCGTAGGCGACATCGAGCGGAACGCCGATGCTGAGATACAAGCCCCTGCCGTCCCCGGACGCGTTGAGATTGGCGAAGGCATAAAGCCGCTCGACCCCGTCAACGCCCGCCGCCTTCGCCACGCCGCCCTTTTCCCCCTCGATGATCGCCCGCGCCACCGGGGCATCCGCGGCGGTTTTCCCGACCCACCGCTCCCCATCGGGATAGCGGGTCAAAATGGCGCCCCTCACGTCCCTTATGGTCAGCACCCAGCCCGCGGGCAAATCCATCGAGGCGGCAAGCTCCTGGAACCAGTTCAGGTCCAGACCGGCGAACAGGATGACCTTGAGGCCCCCTTCCGCGTCATAGGCGGGATATGCGACGTCGAAGTTGGGTTTCCGGCTGATGGCGCCGATACCGTAATCGCCGATTACAAAGTCCCGCGTGCCGAGGATTCGCGGGTACCAGGAGCGGTCCTTGACGCTGTCCGGGTTTTGAACCGGCAGGGCGCTGGCGATTCTCTCGCCGCTCGGTTTTGCGGTGGAGATATTCGTGAAATGAGGATAGTGCTTCTTCATTTCCGCGAAAAGCGTATTGCTGGCGCTGACGTCCTGGCCGGCCACGGCCGGGTGGTGAGAGAGGAGAACAAGAAATTGGCGCGAGCGTTCGAGAAGCTGACAATACTCCGACTCAGCCATGCGCATCAGCCGGAACGTGTCCTGCTGCACCCTTTCGGTGGAGGCTTGGTATTGGCGGACCAGGATAAAGCTGCCGATGATGACCAGCGGCGCGATGGCGAAACAAAGGGACGTGATAAGGCGAAAACGGAGATTCCTCAGGAAGAAGAACCGCATGGACAATTCTCCATTTAAATTCGCTGTCCGCGCCGCTCCGGAGCGCCTCCGACGCGCGTCAAATGTGATTTTCCGATGCTTTTTCCCCAGGCCCCTTCAAAACGGGTAAGGGCCCTCGGTGGCCGGATCGTTCATCCCGGCAATTCACTGCAAAATCCGTCAACCTCGATTGGGAGTCATTATATGATGATATTGTGAAAGATCGGCCAAAGTCGATCTGGCGATGCAAAAAACCTACCGGAAATGCGGGGCATGTTGTTCAAAAATTACAATGCCTTAAAACTACTTAAAAAATGCACAAAGACCTAATATTTGAATTAACCTGTACCTTCGCTATCTTCCCGTGAAAGTACACTCCATTATCATAAGATGTTCTATCTTATTCTTTTTCGATTCCATAAATCAAGTGATTTTGTATCCCATATCGCTCCCTTTCCTCATTATTCTATGCCATCAAGGTAGGGGACAACCCGTCACTCATTCTTGAATGTATCAGCGAGGCGCGGGAATATAATAACTAATATGATTCGCCTGATAGTATCTGTCAGATAATGACTCCTGGATGTTGAGAATTATTTAAAGCAAAAGACCTTTTTTGCCGATTGACTCACGTGAGGTACTCCAGCGCGACACCAGGGTGTCGCAGACCGAGGGATAGCATGAAGACACAGCTCGTACTTTCGGGTTCATACTCCGCGGGCGCCGAAAAGCCGGAAATTCTCCAGGCGTTTCTGGGCAGTTGTGTCGGGATTACTCTTTGCGACCGCAAAGCGGGGGTGGGCGGTCTCATTCACCTGCTCCTTCCCGAGCCGCCCAGCATGGACAGCTCATGGAGGCCGGAAGTAAGCGCGGCCACCGGCTTGCCGATCTTTATCGAGGCATTGACCAACCTGGGGGCAAAAAAACACAGGCTCGAAGCGTGTATGGCGGGAGGGGCCCTGATCGATCCCCTTTCGCAAACAGACCTTATTCTCGATATCGGCGGGCGCACCGCCGAAATTGCCCGAAATATACTCGACAAGCTGGGCATTCCGGTTCTCCAGAGCGAAATTGGAGGATACTTCTCCTGCCGCCTCAGTTTGAACCTGGCCACGTGGGAGACCACGATCGACCCCATTGCAATCCCCACCCCCTCCACGGATGGAAAGGATTTCGTGCAGCCCAGGCCGGAACAACTCGACCACGCAATAGAGACGATTCTGCCCATTCCTCAGGTGGCCCTGAAGATTATCCGCATGATCGGCAGCGATCGATTCAGCTTCAGGGATGTCGCGGAGGAGGTCATCCAAGACCAGGTCCTGAGCGCGAGGATTCTCAAGCTTTGCAACTCGGTTTCCATTAATGCGGCAATGCGAGTGGATTCGGTGGAGAAGGCCCTGCTGCGGATTGGGGAAAAGAGCCTGCTGCCGCTGGCGCTGTCCGTTTCGCTGCAAAGTTTCATCTCCAACACCAACCTGGGATATTCTCTGTGCAAGGGCGGGCTTTTCAACCATTCGGTCTGGACGGCAAACAGCAGCCGAAAGCTGGCGGAGCTGACGGGCAAGGCGCCGTTGGACCTGGCCTATACGGCCGGCCTGCTCCACGATATCGGCAAAGTCGTCCTGGACCAGTACATGCACAGCGCCTATCCCCTGTTCTATCGAAAGCTGCAAAGAAACGGCTCCGATCTGAATGCCGCGGAAAGGGAACTGTTCGGCATCGCCCATACGGATGCGGGGTACCGGCTTGCCCAGCTATGGGACATGCCGGAGTCGATTTCCCAGACAATTTTGCACCACCACTGCCCCGAGGAGGCCGGCGCCGACCGCGATCTTGTCCACCTGATCTACGTCGCCGACTTTATGAACTACCGTTTCATGGTGGGACACGATCTCGAAAAAATGGAGGCGACCCACTTCCAGTCGAGCATCGAGGCGATCGAGTTCGATCCCGCCCACTTTCCCGCCCTGCTTGCCCATCCCCATCCCCATCATTTCGCCCAGGCATAGGGACGGGTCCAGATCCCGGCGGTGCTGGTCCCGCGGCTTCTTCCGTGCCTCCTCGGCCTTCGTGCGCGGCCACATCTCTTCTCCACCAGACGCAAACCGGCCCCGGGCGTAACGCCCGGGGCCGGTTTGCGTATCAGACTCACCAGGATGCATGTGGCAGCGGATCAGACTTGCCAACCAGCATGTGGCAGCGGCTCAGACTTGCCAACCAGCATGTGGCCGTGGGGCAGGCTTTCCAGCCTACCAGGGAGGGGACATCCTCGTTCCCACGCTCCAGCGTGGGAATGCAGACCAGAGCCACAGGTTTACCAATGCCGTACCGTATGCGTTCCCACGCTGGAGGGTCTGTTGCCGGAATAAGGGCCTGTCCAATATTAACTTGAACAACTTTTGTTCTTGGGAACCAGCGTGTAATTCCATTCACCGTGAAAAGCGGCTTTCTCTATTCGGATATTCTTCAGCTCTTCGTCGGTTACTTTGATAC
>JBAQYM010000243.1:0-3480 GCA_049300095.1 Syntrophobacteraceae bacterium | reverse complement strand
GTTTTGTCATTTCGACCGGAGGGAGAAATCTTGTTTGTTCCGCACCACGGAAAGATTTCTCCCTCCGGTCGAAATGACAATATGCTCAAGCGATTCGTTAAGGCAACAGAATTGGGGGCGGAGGGGGGACCGGGGAGAACGGCAAGGACCCACGCCCCCCCCGGTAATCGGAAAGGCTTATTTCGTTTCCACCGTTATCGTGTCGTCTTCGCGCCCGAGGAGAGGAAGGCAGGTGTCGGCTTCCGTGGGGACCGCGGGCGGCGGGCATGCCCTGAGGTAACGGATGCCGGTCCAGATGAGCACGGCGGCAAAGAGGAGCCTCAGGTAAAGCTCCGGCATGTGGTTGGCCACCGATCCCCCGATCGCGCCGCCCACCAGAATGCCGGGAACGAGGCCTGTCAGCAGGTTGGTCTGGACGTTGTTGAGTTTGAAATGGGTCCATGCCCCGGCCGCCCCGGCGGGAATCATGGTGAGCAGGGACGTCCCGTTTGCGGTCTGCTGTGTAAATCCGAGGCACAAGACCATTGCCGGCACCATGATCGTGCCGCCGCCGACTCCCATCATCCCCGAAAGAAAACCGGTGAAGACGCCGGACACCAGCAGTATTATGATGCGGGCTTCCTGGCTGGGGAAGAAGGACTCGACGTTGGGGATGTAGGGTTTTGCCAGCATCAGGAGGGACACAAAAATAAGGAAGCCGCCAAAGGACCTCTTGAGTTTCCATTCCGGCAGGGAGTGGGCAAAATGGGCGCCAAACCGCGCGGTGAGCGTGGCGGTCACCGCAAGCAGCCCGGCGGCGACAAGATCGACGGCCCCGTAATAGTAGTAGGTAACGGCCCCGGCGATCCCCGTAAAAACGACCGCGACAAGGCTCGTTCCGTGTGCGCGGTGTTGGGTCATCTTGAGAAAATCCACCATCAGCGGAATCATTATCACTCCGCCGCCAAGACCGACCAGACCGCCAAAAATACCGGCAACCAATCCGACAATCAGGCTCATTAGCATCTCCGGACGAACAATGAGGTTGGTGAACGCGAAGCAACAGGCGCGAGAAGTGCCGGTTGAGCGGGTAGATTCTAATTTTTTAAACCGCTTCCGGCAAGCCGGAATGCAAAAAAGGACAATCATTTTCCAAAAGTTGCCGATTATCATCCTGGGTAGAGAAAATATCTCTTGACGAATACCGCCGCCTGTCCGCATAGGAACCCTACGAAGCTCCTTCGGGGCGGCCACCTCCCCTGGCGTTTGACCGGGGCGATTTTGGAGAAAACGGATTCATGATAGCGCGCAAGTCGGACCAAGGCGGAGACGGTGACGGTCTCAATCCGGGCAGTATTTTGAAGGGATTGCTGCGGGATGGGATCATTTCGCCTCAGGAATTCGAAAGACTTTCCAGTCTTCCCGCGGGCAAGGACAAGGCGGGGGCCCATCCGCTCATCCTGATTTCCGAAAGGCGGGTTTGCCGTGCCGCTCCCCCTCACGATGTCCTCACCCTGGAATTTTTGCTGGCCTGGCTTGCAAAGAAGACCGGGCTGACCTACCTGCGCATCGACCCCCTCAAGGTCGACGTGACCGCCGTCACCGGCCTGGTGTCCTATGCCTACGCATCGCGCTACAAGATATTGCCGGTCGAAGTCTCCGAGGACAAGATCGTAATCGCCACCGCCGACCCTTTCGATACGGAATGGGAGGATGAACTGGCGCGGATTCTCAGGAAAAAAATCTGCAAGGTGCTCGCCAACCCGAACGACATCAGCCGTTACCTGGTCGAATTCTATGCCCTGACCGAATCGGTCAGGCGGGCTTTCGGCAAGTCGGAAGGCTCCCGGCTCGGCGCGACGATGAACCTCGAGCAGATGATCGAACTCGGACGGGCGGGCAAACTCGATGCAAATGACAGGTACGTGGTCAATATCGTCGACTGGCTTCTCCAGTACGCTTTCGACCAGCGCGCAAGCGACATCCACCTCGAGCCCCGCCGGGACAACAGCGACGTCCGGTTTCGCATAGACGGCGTCCTGCACCTGGTGTACCAGTTGCCGACGGTCGTCATGGGCGCCGTGATCAGCCGGATCAAGGTGCTCGGCAGGATGGACCTTGCAGAGAAGAGACGGCCCCAGGATGGGCGTATCAAGACCCGCGCCCCGGCCGGACACGAGGTCGAGTTGCGCCTTTCCACCATGCCGACGGTTTTTGGCGAAAAGCTTGTCATGCGTATTTTCGACCCCGAGGTAACGATCAGAAGCTTTGACGAGCTGGGACTTACCGAGCGCGAACTCGACGCATGGAAGAAAATGGTGAGCGCGCCTCACGGCATAATTCTGGTTACCGGCCCGACCGGATCGGGGAAGACGACGACCCTTTATTCGACCCTGAAATACCTTGCCAGGCCCGAGGTGAACGTCTGCACCGTCGAGGACCCGATAGAAATGGTCGAGCCCAAATTCAACCAGATGCAGGTTCACCCGATGATAGGGCTTGATTTTGCGAGCGGGCTGCGTACCTTTCTCCGGCAGGATCCCGACATTATCATGGTCGGCGAGGTGAGGGACCTCGAGACGGCGGAGATGGCGATCCAGGCCGCGCTTACCGGGCATCTCGTGTTTTCCACGCTCCACACCAATGACGCCCCGTCCGCGATTGTACGGCTGATGGACATCGGGGTGCCGCACTACCTTATCCGGGCCACCCTGCTGGGCGTGGTCGCCCAAAGACTTGTCCGGACCCTGTGCCCTCATTGCCGGGAGCGGGGAAACATCGACGACGAACTATGGAATGCACTGGTGAACCCCTGGAAAATCGAAAGAAGCGATTCCATGTTTCAACCCGCCGGCTGCCTCGAGTGCCGGGAAACAGGCTATCTCGGACGAGTGGGAATCTACGAGATGCTTACGATCACCCCGGCCATCCGCGGCCTCATCCGGCCCGATTCGGATATCTCCACGATTCGCCAACAGGCGATGAAAGAGGACATGTATCCGCTGCACATTGCCGGAGCGCTCAAAATCTGCTCGGGGGCGACCTCGGTCGAAGAGGTCTTTCGCGTTGCGGGGCCTGTGAGCTAGTGTTTTGCCAACTAAGCGACCGCAACGTAATAACTTTTCGCTGGTTCCCAAGCTCCAGCTTGGGAACCAGCACTGGAAGCTCCAGCTTCCAGTGCTTTTGCAGAAACACCAAACATCCATCGGGTCATCTTATCCGGCAGCACTTGGTTGTCGGCACGGGAAGCTGGAGCTTCCCCCTCTTGGTTCCCAAGCTGGAGCTTGGGAACGAGCGAACTTGGGGAGACAGCAAAGCGGTATATCAGTACATTCCAAGTCCCTAAGTGACCGTAACATAATAGCTTTTACATTTTATGAAAGTTCGATGGATCGCGCAGGATCGCGCAGGATCGGGTAGGATGGGGTAGGATGGGGTAGGATCGCGTAGGATGGGTGGAGCGCCCCGCGCAACCCATCACTCACTCCTGAGGCGATGGGT
>JBAQYM010000242.1:0-3786 GCA_049300095.1 Syntrophobacteraceae bacterium | reverse complement strand
GGCGGGTGGGGCGGGGGGCGGGGCTAGAAAGCACCTGAGAATTCGACACCCTCCCCTAACCCCTCCCATCGAAGGGAGGGGGACTTGCCTCCCGCGCGGTTATTGATTGGCCGGGAGCCGTAGCGGGGGATTTCGAGCTGTTGCGGGATCGCGGGAGTTGCGACAGGCGCGGCAAAAACGGGGTAGAGGTCTCCCCTCCCTTGGCGGGAGGGGCTGGGGGAGGGGGTTGAAAGCACCTGAGAATTCGACACCCTCCCCTAACCCCTCCCATCGAAGGGAGGGGGACTTGCCTCCCGCGCGATTGTCGCTCAGCCTGAATGTTTCTTTGGGCAACAGCCTTCTTTGTCCCCGCCGGTTCCCGATATCCACATGGCCGGGGTTTATCCCGCCCGTTCCCGATATCCGTACGGCCGGGGGGCTACCCCGCCCGGTCCGGCACGAAACAAACATTTTACAGACACATCAACGAAAGCTGATTTCATGAGCAAAGAAAAAACTTACCGGATAGCGGTGCTCCCCGGCGACGGGACGGGCCCGGAAGTGGTGCGCGAGGCCCTCAAGGCGCTGGATGCCGTCTCGGCTTGGGCGGGCTTTAAAACCGAACGGGTACGCTTCGACCTGGGCGGCGAGCGGTACCTCAGGACCGGGGACATCCTCCCCGCGTCTGCCCTCGACGAGCTCAAGACCTTCGACGCCATCTTGCTCGGCGCGATCGGACACCCCGACGTCAAGCCCGGCATCCTCGAAAAGGGCCTGCTGCTCGAACTCCGCTTCCAGCTCGACCAGTACATAAACCTGCGCCCCGTGATCCTCTACCCCGGCGTGGACACCCCGCTCAAGGACAAAAAACCCGAGGACATCAATTTCGTCGTCGTCCGGGAAAACACCGAAGGGCTCTACGCGGGCGCGGGCGGGTTTCTGCGCAAGGGCACCCCCCACGAGGTCGCGGTCCAGGAATCGATCAACACGCGCATGGGCGCCGAGCGCTGCATCCGCTACGCCTTCGACTACTGCCTCCGGCGCGGCTACCGCAACAAGCTCACCCTTTGCGGCAAGACAAACGTCCTCACCTACGCCTTCGACCTCTGGCAGCGCGCCTTCAACGACGTGGCCCGGGAATACCCCGACGTAACGACCGACTACGCTCACGTCGACGCCATCTGCATGTGGATGGTCAAAAACCCCGAGTGGTTCGACGTGATCGTAACCGACAACATGTTCGGAGACATCATCACCGACCTCGGGGCCATGATCCAGGGCGGAATGGGCATCGCCGCCGGCGGAAACATCAACCCGGACGGCGTCTCGATGTTCGAGCCCATCGGCGGCTCGGCCCCCAAATACACGGGGCTGAACGTGATAAATCCCATCGCCGCCATCGCCGCCGTCCAGATGATGCTCGACCACCTGGGCGAAACCGCCGCCGCCCGCCGCGTCGAAGACGCCATCAAAACCGTCGTCGCCAAAGACCTCAAAAGCCTCTCCGCCGGCCACATGGGCCATTCGACCACCGAAGTGGGCGACCTGGCGGCAAAATATATCAGCGGATGACGCCCGGACGCCGGGTCGCGAAAAAATAGACACGGCAGGTTCGAGACTTGCCGCGCGCGGGGATAAATGCGCTCTCACGGCAACGCGGTCCCACGCCAAATTCTTGTCTGGGCCACCTGCGGTAAAATAAACTGCGGAAAGAAGTGGCAGAAAAAATCCAACGTTGGAGCCAGCTATGAAAAAATTTAACTCTTCTGGATTAGTCGTTTTAATAATAGTCTTTGGTATTGCTGGATTTATTTCTAGAGAATCTCCTCTCCCAGGCGTTGCCCTTATTGCTTTTATGGTAGTTGGTTTTTTGTATGCAATTTATGGCAAATTATCTAACATCGCAGAATCGATTGACAAGATAACAAAGGTGCTCAATAAAACGGATGCTTAGTCCTGTAGGGTGGGCACAGTCTTATCGTGCCCACCAATATGCATTGGTGAATGAAAAGCGGTGGGCACGATAAGACTGTGCCCACCCTACAGGACTACGCTCTCGTGCCGGTGCGGCGCCAGGCCAAATTTCTGCCTGGGTCATCCGCGCACTCTACCATTGCATTCACAACCGCCCCGCTGCTCTCAAATGCTGCTCTCTATTTCAAGGTAAGCTGCTTGGGAGGCGTTATGACTTCGAGAATCTTGATAATTTCGTATCTGGTTCGAGGCTTCCCATCGACCCTTTCGGTTATCGTGCAAAGGCGTACCTTAAGACTATCTCCAGCAGCGAACTGAACCTTGCGGGACACAACATCCTTTATGAATCCCAAATCCTGTATGTCATAGAATTGTGATTTTGAATTCCCTTCGGCCAACCACGGGTGACACGGGCAACTTTTCCTCGTTCCCACGCTCCTGCGTGTGAATGCATATAGGAAATTCATCCTACTTACGGGTGACACGGGCAACTTTGTTGGCCGTGCCGGAGGCAAGAGGGGACTGCCTGATCGCCTTTATGCCCACTCCTGCCGAGCGTTGAAGAAGATACCGACGTGCCGAACCGTAGGGGCTTTTACATCCGGGAAAGCCATCCGGCGAACGCCGTCCCGTGTCAAAAATTAAGATGCTTGACACAAAGACGATCTATTTTATGATATAGTGGTGTATGGTTTCAAGGTAATAACCGGCTGGCTGCCACCTCGTCGGTTGCCCGGAGAGGGGGGCAAAATGAGTAACATCATCAAAAAAACAATCAAGGCGGGCGACCTGCCTCCGCAATTGCGTGGGGACATCGAAAAGGACGCTTTAGTGCTGGTGTCCGTGCGCCGGTTGACCGACAATGGCTTCACGGAAGAATTTGAAGATGGCGTATTGAAGGCGGAAGAAGAAGCCGAAGGCATGCCCTTTCGACCGGCTGAAGAGGTTATCGAAGAGCTAAAAGCCATCGCCGCCGATGAATCTTAGATATTCCCAAAGGTTTGCCTCTTCCCTTCGTAAGCTGGCCGCGACTGACAAAACAACGGTAATTCTTGCAATCGAGTTGTTTCAAGAAAACCCCCTCCATCCATCCCTGCGCAATCATGCCCTCACGGGCAAGATGAGCGGAAACGGGCGATAGCCGTTGATCGCGATCCGCGGATTATCTTCACGGAACGGGGCAACTACCGGGACGTAACTCTGCTGGATGTCGGCGGCCATGCCGAAGTTTACCGCCACTAAAGCCCGCGCATACTCTAATTTACCGCCAAAGCCCCCCGAACCTTGCCGGGTTGTTCGTCTTTCATATAAACCGGGATTCCGTGCGATGCAATGTGTCATTTCCGGGATGGGGGTTGGTCGGAGAGGTTCTTCCTGATGCGTTCGGCTATTTTGCCAAACCATGGGAAACGGGCTTCGGCCTTTTTCATGGCCCGGTCGATAAAGGCGACGTCCGCCGAAAGGATCGTCAGGCCGGCTATGATAAAGAGCCAGCCGGGAAGTATAGGCAGCAGGAGACCCAAAAGGCCGATGGAAGCCAGGACAACGCCGAGGATTTTTCTTAGCAGGCTGTTCATGTCACGCCATGAAATGTGTGGCAACTCTCGCACCCGGAATGCCGGTCAAACACCTCCCGGCCGGCGGCGCGACGGGGCGGATGCGTCCGCGTCGATAACCCCGCCCGTATCTCCGATACAAGGCAACCAGATCATAATGTAGTTATCGGGACTTTTCTTTTCCATACGGAGGGGTCGCAGGATTGCGGGCCGGAAACGGAAGAAGGGTCAGATCCTGCCATTCCGGCAGTCCGGGCGGGGATCAACCCCGCCCCTA
>JBAQYM010000241.1:0-1991 GCA_049300095.1 Syntrophobacteraceae bacterium | reverse complement strand
GGATTCCAGTGCCTTTCCAGACGGCTGCAAAAACAAAGATGCTGGATTCCCGCCCAAAAACGCTGCGGGAATGACGGTTTTAGAGTTCGCCGCCAGGACCTGAAGCATAACAATTCGTAGTACTTTGACTAGGGCAACAGCATCGGGGGCTCTCATCCCGGCACCCACATCCACGCACACCAAAGGACCGATATCCGATGCCTCACACCTGATACCCGATGCCCGGCGCCCGACATCTGTTTTATTCGATTTCTTTCTTGATCCGCTCGATTTCTTCGCTGATCACTTCGCGAACGAGGCCGGGCAATTTGGCTTCGACCACCTGGCGAACGGTTTCCAGGAGCCGGAATTCTATTCGGCCGACAAGCTCTTCGACCAGTTCGGCTATCAGGGCGTCATTGCCCGCGGCAACCACGTACGCCGGCTCGTCCTCGGGGGGAGGCTTCGGGGCGGCCGCCGCGGGAGGACTTTGCGGGGCGGGCTCGGGAATTTCCGGCCCCGCGGCCTTTGGGGGGGCCTCCGCCACCTTGGGAATTTCAGGCACGATCTTGGGAATCTCCGGCACCGCTGCCGTGAGAACTTCGGGGGCCGCCTTTGGAGTTTCCGCCTCCACCTCCACTGCGGGCATCTCCGGCATGGCAGGCTCCGCCGGGACCGGGGGTTCGGGCTGGGGGGACTTGGCCGTTTCGTCGTTTATCTTCAACGCGGCGGCGGCCCTTTCTTTCAATTCCGTCGGGCGCTCGTCGGGGGACGCGGCTGCGGGAGCTTCCTCGATCTCGGCGAGGAGGCTTTTCAGCAGCTCGTCCTCTTCGCTCGACGCGGGCTCGGAGACAGCCGGTGCGGAGTCAGCCGGCGCAGCCGGTGGCGGCTCGGCGATCGTCGGCCCCTCCACGACGGCGGGCTCTTTCTCCTTTTCCGTCACTATCAGCTTGTCGAAGAGGTCCCCCTCATCCTCTTCTTCCAGGTCGAAACCTTTGAGCAGGTCGTCCACATCATCCTGCGAGGCAGGGGGAGCGGGCGGCGCCGGAGGAGGGGCTTTTGCCCCGAAAGAAAGCTGCCGGCCCGCGCCGGCCGGCTGTTGAGGCGCATCGAAATCCAGGCCCGGTTCGGCGTCCAGCATCTCGACATCGAGGTCGAAATCCTCGTCCTCGTCGATCGAGCCGGCCGGCATTTCGATTATATCTTCCAGGTCGATTATGTCCTCATCGTCCTCGTCCCCGCTCTCCAGGTCGATGTGGGTTTCCCGTGAGGAATCGGGCTTTTCGTCGAATCCCATGGACCTTTTCGGCTTTTTCATCGGTACCTCTCACCGCGGGCAATCGCCACCCGCTCGAAATTTGGGAAAAAACGCACTCCCCCGAGGGCAAAGGAACCGATAACACGCATAAAAAACATCTGTCAAGGTTTAGCTGTTCAGGAGTAAAAAAGCGCCGGGAAAGATCGCGATGGGAAGGCGATTTGCGGACCGGGGGGAGGGTGCGAAGGCGGCGCCCTCCCCCCAGTGAAATGAATGAAGAGTGAACGGTGAAGAGTGAAGGGAGAATGGTGGACGGTGCAGAGTGAACAGTGAAGAACAAAGAAAGAACGGTGGACGGTGAAGAGTGAAGCGGGAATAGTGAGCAGTGAAGAGTGAAACGAGAAGCGGGAATGGTGGACAGTGAGGAGAGAACGGCGGATAGCGGAGAGAGAACGATGTGGGCGGCCAAATTTGTCAGATGCCGCTTACCAGCACTAACGGTTCCCATCTGCCCTGAACACAATCCAGGATTTTGCCGTTATCAAAGATTTCAGCGCCTTCGGAATAGAGGCGTCCATTCACCTTGCAGCCTTTCCGTTTTTTTATAGCCATGGGGATCTCCTCGCGTTGCCAGTGGAATTTTGTAATTTCATTCGCAAATAGTAATCATTCGCAGTGCGGATGCCACGTGTCATGCCGCGGTGCTCGGTCCCTCCCATTCCGGCAGACCGGGCGGGGATCAACCCCGCCCCTA
>JBAQYM010000240.1:0-50052 GCA_049300095.1 Syntrophobacteraceae bacterium | reverse complement strand
GCGATGGGAGGGGTTAGGGGAGGGTGTTGAATTTTCAAGTACTTACGACCCCCTCCCCCAGCCCCTCCCGCCAAGGGAGGGGAGACCTCCGCCCTGTTTTCCAGGCATCCGGGACATGTTTCTCTGCCCATAGCCTCCCGCCAAGGGAGGGGAGACTTCCGCCCTGTTTATGCCACACCTGTCGCAACTTTTGCATTTGGGCAACAGCCCCTTCCAGCCTGTCCCACGGCCTCGGCTGCCGGATGCGCTTTAAGTGAACAGTATTGGGCTTAAGCCAAGTAGTGTTAATGCGGCGGCATTGCACTGCGGTTACCCATCCGGCATCAACTCAGTTCGATCACCCCGTCGCTCGGACCTTCGACTACGCCGACGATGGCGGCATACTCGATTCCGGCATCCTTGAGTTCCTCGACCACCCTTGCCGCCGAATCGGGGGGAACGGACGCGAAGAGGCCGCCCGAGGTCTGGGCGTCCGCCAGGATGTCGAGCATGACCGGATCGACGGCCCCGCCCGCGCGCACTCTGGTCGCGCAGAAGTTGCGGTTGGCGTAGCTTCCCGCGGGCACCATGCCCAGCGTCACAAAGTCGGCGATACCGGGCAGGATGGGGATGCTTCCCACGTCGAGCCGCAATGTCACCTTGCTCCCGACGGCCATTTCGAGGCCGTGGCCCAGGAGGCCGAACCCCGTAATGTCCGTGCAGCCGTGGACGGTGTGGCGCATCAGGACTTCGGCCGCCGCCTTGTTCAGTTGCGCCATGAGGTCGGCGCCCCGTTTTGCGGCATCTTTGGACGCAAGCCCCCCCTTTATGGCTGTGGCGAGAATCCCGGTGCCGAGAGGTTTTGTCAGGATGAGGCGGTCGCCCACCCTGGCCCCGGAATTGAGCCAGATCTTCGAGGGATGCGCGATTCCGGTGACCGACAGGCCGTATTTGAGTTCGACATCGTCTATGCTGTGCCCCCCGGCGAGCGCGGCGCCGGCTTCGTGGACCTTTTCGATCCCTCCCGCAAGGATTGCCCGCAGGACATCCTTATCCATCTTCGTGATGGGAAAGCAGGCGATATTCATGGCCGTAATCGGCCGCCCCCCCATGGCGTAGACGTCGCTCAAGGCGTTTGCGGCCGCAATTCGGCCGAAATCGTAAGGGTCGTCGACGATCGGGGTGAAGAAATCGACGGTCTGGATGAGGGCCAGATCGTCCGATATTCTGTACACACCGGCGTCCTCGGACAACTCGCGCCCCGCAATCAGGTTGGGGTCGGTTTCCGCGGGTAGCCCGAGCAGCAGTTCAGCCAGGTCCCCTGGACTGATCTTGGCCGCTCAACCGGCCGCCCGGGCGGCTTTGGACAGTTCAATAGGAGCTTTTCCCACAGTCTTCGTCCCGTCGGGTTCATGGATGTCCGGGCGGGGACCAGCCCCACCCATGCAGTTGCCATACAGAAAGAGGCGCATCGGGTGCGCCTCTTTCAAGAACCTCTAAAAATATTGTTTCTTTTTTATCTGATTTTATTCTCGCCTAAATCTCGATCATGCTTTCCTGGAGGAGCTCGATGTCGGCGATTTCCTCTTCGAGGTAGGCCTTGAGCTTCTTTTTGAGGCGGCTTTCGATCTGCCGGACGCGCTCGCGGCTGATTCCGAACTTGTCTCCGATTTCCTGGAGGGTCATCGGCTCCTCGGTCAGGAGCCGCCTGTCGAAGATGACGGCCTCTTTGCCCTTGAGCTGCTCTCTGAAGAGCATGAGCTTGTCGTGCAGTATCGCCTTGGCTTCCCGGTCGGCTATCTGGTCGTCCACCGGCAGGTCGTCCGACGGAAGAAACGACTTGTGGGTGTCTTCGGAATCTTCTTTCAGAGGGCTGTCGAGCGAAATTTCCCAACTGTTGAGCCTCTGATCCATCTCGATGATTTCGGATTCCTTGACGTCGAGCCGGCGGCTGAGAAGCTTGGGGGAAGCCTCGATCCCCTGGGCTTCGAGCCGTTCCTTTTCCTTGCGCAGATTGAAGAAGAGCTTGCGCTGGGCCTGCGTGGTGCCGATCTTTACGAGCTTCCAGTTGTCCATGATAAACTTGATGATGTAGGCCTTGATCCAGAACGACGCATAGTAGGAGAATTTATATCCCCTGTAGGGGTCGAACTTCTTGACGGCCTGCATGAGTCCGACGTTGCCTTCCTGGATGAGGTCCATGAGGTTTTGCATCCAGTAGCGCTGAAAATCCATGGCGATCTTCACCACAAGCCTGAGGTTCGCCGTAATCAGCTTGTAGGCGGACTCGATATCGCCTTTTTCCCGATACCGGATCGCCAGGTCCATTTCGTCTTCCCGGCTGAGGAGCGGATACCGCTTTATCTCATCGAGGTAGAGGCGAAAAGGGTCGAAGGAAACAGGCTGGTGCCGGTCCGACTGGGAAGCGCTCGCCGGTTTGGTCTCTTCGGCTTCCGTTCCTTGAGCCTTGGGTTTGCGCGGGGCGGCCGGCGTTTTTTTTGACTTCGTATTTTTAAGCATGGGGGCAATTATCCCGTGGTAAATACATAAGGGCGCCCGCCCGGTTTCCCGGACGAAA
The DNA here is from genome assembly GCA_049300095.1 of Syntrophobacteraceae bacterium. Lineage (GTDB taxonomy): Bacteria > Desulfobacterota > Syntrophobacteria > Syntrophobacterales > Syntrophobacteraceae > SbD1. The sequence goes on along the minus strand of JBAQYM010000240.1, from coordinate 47,495 downwards.
GCGGGCTCTGACACATCCCTAGCATATTAGTACACGTGCAGCCACAAAACAAGATGCAAAACCGTGGGCGCATTTCTCGCCGGAATGCTTGATTTTTCCATATCTTTCCATTATACATGCCTTCTGAATAAATGAGAAGGGACAGCAACCGCATAACCATATCATGAAACCCCGCGCACCGGAACATATCGCAGCAATCACTCCCTACCCGCCAGGCAAGCCGATCGAAGAACTTGAACGCGAACTGGGAATAAGCGGCTCGATCAAACTTGCCAGCAACGAAAACCCGCTTGGGCCCTCCCCCAAGGCCCTCGAAGCCATCCAGTCGGCAATGGGCAAGCTCAACCGCTACCCGGACGGAAGCGGTTTCTACTTGCGAAGAAAGCTTTCCGAAAAATACGGGCTCCCCCTCGACGGCATTCTGCTCGGAAACGGTTCGAACGAGATCATAGAACTCGTAATCCGCGCATTCCTCACCCCCGGCGACGAAGTGATCATGCCCGCGCCCTCGTTTCTGCTCTACAGCCTTGTCGTCCGGTGGATGGGCGGAACGCCCGTGGCGATACCTCTCAAGGGCCTGGACATCGACCTCGAAAAGATGGCGGAAGCTGTCACGGCGCGCACCAGGGTCGTTTTTCTCACCAATCCGAACAATCCGACGGGAACGGTCATCAGGAAAGCCGGTTTCGAGGCATTCCTGGCTGCCGTGCCCGCCGAAACGATAATCGTGCTCGACGAGGCCTACATCGAATTCAACCGGGACCCGGACACCCCCACCGGCTTTGACTGCATAGACCGGCCCGGGCCTTCCGTAATCGTACTCAAGACCTTCTCGAAGGCCTACGGGCTTGCGGGACTTCGAATCGGCTACGGGGTGATGGACCCTTCCATTGCCGCTTTTCTAAACCGCGTCCGCCAGCCGTTCAATACGGGGTCGCTCTCGCAGGCCGCCGCGCTCGCCGCGCTCGATGACGACGATTTCCTCCGGCGCTCACAGGAAATTACCTGGGCCGGCCTGGAATATCTATACGCTGAAATGGAGAAACTGGGCCTCAAGTACTTCCCCTCCCAGGCCAACTTCTTCCTGATCGAAATGCCCCGCGACGCGAAGAGCGTCTTCGAGGACATGCTCCACCGGGGAGTGATCATCCGTTCGATGGCCTCCTACGGCATGGACCGCCATATCCGAGTGAACGCCGGGTTGCCCGAAGAAAACGAGAGGTTTGTCAGGACCTTGCGCGAAGTGCTTGGGATACGGTGAAAAAAGAAAAGCTTCACCGCAGAGACGCAGAGACCGCGGAGAAATGCAGAGCCGTAAGTTGGGTTGGGTTAGACAGTAGGTTGGGTTAAGCGACAGCGAAACCCAAATTGCGCCTTCTCACCGTTTTCTCTGCGCCCTCTGCGTCTCTGCGGTGAAATCCACGAACCGCTGACTGTCAACGCCTATGATAATCGCCATCGACGGCCCGGCCGGCGCCGGGAAAAGCACCGTGTGCAGGATTCTGGCGAAACGGCTGGGCTTTCTCTATCTCGATACCGGGGCCATGTACCGAGCGCTCGCATGGGCGCTTCTCCAGGAAAAAGGCGATCCGGCGCAAAACGATATCGCCCGCCGCCTGCCCCGGCTGCCTCTTCGCTTTTCCATAAAAGAGGCCAGGCTCGAGATTCTCTACGGCGGGAAGGAACTCACCGATGAGATTCGCAATCCGACGATCTCCGATGAGGCTTCCAGGATTTCCAGGCTCGAACCCGTGCGGAGTTTTCTTCTCACCTGGCAAAGACGGCTCGCCGAACAGGGAAGCGTTGTCGCGGAAGGACGCGACACGGCAACGGTCGTTTTCCCCGACGCCGATCTCAAAATTTTTCTCACGGCGAGTCTGCCCGCGCGCATAAAAAGGCGCAGGGCCGAGTATATCGAGAAGGGAATGGATATTTCCCACGAAGAAATGGAGCGGGGGATTCGCGAGCGCGACGAGGCGGACGCAAACCGGGCGCTGGCGCCGATGCGCGTGGCGGAGGGCGGGCTGGAGTTCGATACGTCCGACATGGACGTATCCCAGGTCGTCGAGCGGCTGATCGGGATGGCACAAAGCCATGGCGGCTAATTGCGCCAATTATCACGAACATAAACATTGCTAATTTGCGTATTATTTGCTAGAGTTCAGCGTTTGAAATGGCGATGAGCCAAAAATTAGGTAAGGGGGCAGGTAGAATCGATGACCGTAAAAGATGAACTCGAAAAACAACCTTTTTCCGAAATGGAACTGAACGCTTCGCTGGACGATCAAGATGCCGACGAAGACATGGATTCCATGCACGACCTTTATGAACAGAGCTTCCGCAATATCCAGGAAGGCGAGGTGATCCGCGGCCGAATCGTTCAGGTCAGCGATGATTTTGTCATGGTGGACATTGGATACAAGTCGGAAGGCCAGATTTCGATCCACGAATTCAAGGACGAAACGGGCATAGTGCAAGCCGATGTCGGCGATGAAATCGATGTCCTGCTCGAGTTCCACGACGACGACGACGGCACGATCCACCTGTCCAAGGAAAAGGCCGCGAAGATCAAGGTTTGGGACGACATCAGCCGCATCTACGGCGAGGACGGCACCATCGAGGGAAAGATCGTCGCCAAGGTCAAAGGCGGCCTGGCTGTGGACATCGGTGTCCAGGCCTTCCTCCCCGGCTCGCAGGTGGACCTGCGGCCCGTGCGCAACCTCGAGTCCCTTATCGGGCACAACTTCCCCTTCAAGGTCCTCAAATATAACAAGAAGAGAAGAAACGTCGTGCTTTCCCGCCGCGCGCTGCTCGAAAAAGAGCGCGAACAGATGAAGTCCCATACGCTGGCCACCCTCGAAGACAGCAAGGTGGTTGACGGTATCGTGAAAAACATTACCGACTACGGCGTCTTCGTGGACCTGGGCGGAATCGACGGGTTGCTCCATATTACCGACATGAGCTGGGGCCGGGTCGGACATCCCTCCGAGCTGTTCCAGATCGGCGACAAGATACAGGTCAAGGTGCTCAGTTTCGACAGGGACAACGAGAGGGTTTCCCTGGGCCTCAAGCAGCTTGTCGACGATCCCTGGACGCGGGCGGAAACCCGCTATCCGGTCGACACCAAGGTTAAGGGAAAGGTCGTCAGCCTGACCGATTACGGCGCGTTCGTCGAAATCGAGGAAGGCGTCGAGGGCCTCATCCATGTTTCCGAAATGTCCTGGACAAAGAAGATTCGCCATCCCTCCAAGATCCTCACGGTGGGCGACGAAGTGGAAGCCGTGGTGCTCAGCATCAATCCCGAGAGCAAGCGGATTTCGCTCGGCATGAAGCAGCTTGAATCCAATCCCTGGGACATCATCGCGCAGAAGTACCCCGTCGGGACCACGATTGCCGGCAAGATCAAGAACATCACGGATTTCGGCATATTTATCGGGATCGACGAGGGCATCGACGGCCTGGTCCATATTTCGGACATCTCGTGGACCAAGCGCGTCAAGCACCCCTCCGAAATCTTCCGCAAGAACCAGGAAGTCCAGGCGATCGTCCTCAATATCGACAAGGAAAACGAGCGTTTCTCGCTCGGGATCAAGCAGCTTGAGTCCGACCCGTGGGAGAGCATCCCGCAGCGCTATCCTCTGGGCAGCGTCGTGGCCGGTCCGATAACCAACGTCACCGATTTCGGCCTCTTCGTCGAACTCGAGGAAGGGATCGAAGGGCTCGTCCATGTATCCGAGATCAGCAAGGAGAAGATCAAGTCGCCTATCGGGCAGTTCAAGCCCGGCGACCATATCACCGCCAAGGTGATCAATATCTCTCCCAAGGAAAGAAAGATCGGCCTCTCGGTAAAGAAAGTCGAGGAGCAGGACGAGCGTTCGAACTACGACGAGTACATGAACACGAGCAAGGCCGCCACCTCCAACCTCGGCGAGCTTCTCAAGGAAGAGCTGGAGGCGCGGGCGAACAGCACGCTCAATAACGATAAATAGCCGTAAACCGGCTTTCCCCAACATAGTGAAATACACCCGGTCCAAGCATTGTGCCTGAATCCGGGTGTTTTTTCTTTAGTCCTCGATGGGTCGGCATACATCGAGAACTTGACGGCGCTTGGTTGTCTTGATCGGAATCCTATGAAAGTGATGAACGGTTGTCTCGTGGTGCTCCTGGTCCTGGCGGGGATCGTGGGAGCTGTTGCCTGGTATTTCTCCGATATCGAGCTTTCCGTGAAAAATAACCGGGTCGGAGTGGTCGAAGTCAAGGGGACGATTACCAATTCGCAGGAAACGGTCAAGCAGCTAAAGGAATTCCGCAAGGATTCCTCGGTAAAGGCCATCATCGTCAGGATCGATTCCCCCGGCGGGGCGGTCGGCCCGTCCCAGGAAGTCTACACGGAAATCAGGCGCACGATCCAGTCCAAGCCCGTCGTTGCGTCTTTGGGAAGCGTGGCGGCATCCGGGGGCTACTACATCGCGTCGGCGGCCAATACCATCGTCGCAAACGCCGGGACCATCACGGGCAGCATCGGCGTGATCATCTACTTTCCCAACCTGCGCGAGCTGTTCGAAAAAATCGGCTACCAGATGACGACGGTTAAGAGCGGCCAGTTCAAGGACATCGGCAACCCCTCCCGCGAGATGACCCCCGAGGAACGGGAGCTGATCCAGGGGACCATCGACGAGACCTACTCCCAGTTCGTGCGGGATGTGGCGCGGGCGCGGAACCTTCCCGAGGAACAGGTGCGAAAGGTTGCCGACGGCAGGATAATATTGGGTGAAAAGGCCCGCGAACTCAAGCTGGTCGACCAGCTCGGCAATTTCGAGGACGCGGTGGCCAAGGCGGCGGAACTCGGAAAGATCGAGGGTGATCCGGAAATCACTTACGCCAAAAAGACAAAGCGCTCGGTCATGGATCTCCTTCTCGGAAGCGATGTGAGCGAGAAGCTCAACGATGTCATATACGACTCATCCGCGTTTCTGAGGTACCAGTTGCCGGACTTCGCGCGGTAGGCGGTAGGCGGTAGGCGGTAGTAAATAGTTGGTGTAGCGTCTCCTGAGTTCATCGATACTTCAAACGCCGTACTCGTCATGCCGTACTCGTCACACCATGATCATCACGCTACGCTCGTCATTCCGGCGGAGGCCGGAATCCAGCGTCTTTTTAGCAGCTTAGAGCAAAAACGCCCTGGATTCCGGCTTTCGCCGGAATGACGAGTGTGGCGACTTGCAGCCGCGATGTCCCTGATTTCGCCCACGTGGGGTTGAAAATTATCCGTGCGGCGCCCGATGCCTCTCAGATCCTGAATCCGGAAAGGTCCCCGGCGCCTTCGCGCAGAATTACCGGGGTGTCGTCGATGAGGGAAATGACGCTCGAAGCCACGCCCGGCACGGGTCCACCGTCCACGATCAGGTCGACGGCGTGGCCCAGCTTGTCCTGGATTTCCCGGGGGGTCGAGAGGATGGAATTGCTGTTCTCCGGGTCCGTTGCGCTTGTGCTGATGATGGGGTGTCCGAATTCGTCGACGATCGCCAGGGAAATCGGGTTGTCGGGGACGCGGATTCCGACCGTCTGCCTCTTGGTCAGCATGATCTTGGGGACCAGGCGCGAACCCTCGAGCACGAACGTATAGGGTCCGGGCAGGAGCCGTTTCATCGTCTTGTAGGCATAATTGGTAACCTGGGCGTATTCGCTGATGTTCTTGAGATCGCTGCAGATAAAACTGAAGGGCTGGTGGGAGGACCGGCGTTTGAGCTGATAGATCTTTTCGATCGAGCCTTTGTTTAACAGGTCGCAGCCAATTCCGTAGTATGTATCTGTCGGGTAGGCTATTATTCCTCCGTTTGCCAGAATTTCGACCACTTTCCTGATTTTTCTCGGTTCCGGGTGCTTGGGATTGATCTCAAGAATCATTCGCAATCCTCTCTCCAAAAAAGTGAAAAAAGCGCTTACGCGCCGCGCTGCACCCGTATCTCCAAAAAAATATCATGAGCCGACGGGGCGGGATAAGTCGAGGGACTTTGCCTAAAAGATCAGATAACCATCCTGTATCCCCCCGTTTTAGAAAATAAGGGCATGCGAAAGGCAATGTCAAGCTAAAGAAAAGAGGCACATTTGGGCGAACCTCACTTTAAATGTCATTTCGCGGCCATCGATATCGGGTCTCATACGACGCGGATGGTTGTTGCGCGAATCGACGGAAACGAGCTGACTCCGGTGTGCATCGAGCGCAGGGTGACCCGGCTCGCCCGGGATTTTCAGCGCTCGCGTGTAATCAGCCTTCCCGCCATGGAAAGGACGATTCGCGCCCTTCTGGAATATGGCGAGATCCTCCGCCGCTATGACGTCGCCCGGATTTCCGCGGGCGCGACCGGCGTCGTGAGGCTTGCCGCAAACACGGCCGAATTCCTCGAAAAGGCTTCGCGGGAAACGGGGATCGAGGTATCGGTCCTCTCGGAAGAGCGGGAGGCTTTCCTTTCCGCAAAGGGGATGTTGAGCGTTTTGCCCGGCGTCGAGGGGGATTTTCTCTCGTTTGATATCGGCGGAGGGAGCACCGAGTTCTTGCTGGTGCGCTCCGGGACGCGGGGGCCGGCATGGAGCGCGAGCCTGCCCGTGGGGGCCGCCGTGCTCACCGAGGCCTTTCTCGCGGCCGACCCGCCCGGGAACGGGGCCGTGGAAGAAGCCGCGCTTGCGGTAAGAAAACAGGTGCTCGCGGCAAAGGAGCAAATGCTCCCCGCCCTTGCCGCCGGGCGCGGGACAGGCGTCCCGGCCCCGCTCCAACTGGCCGGCACCGCCGGGACGGTCACCACCCTTGCCGCCATGTACCTTGAAATGACCGAATACATCCCTTATCGCGTAAACGGCCTGGTCCTGGATGCCGACTGGCTTTCCCGGACAATCGCCGCCCTTGCCGAAATGCCGCTCGCCCGGAGGCGCAAGATTGCGGGCCTCGAACCGGGCCGCGAGGACATAATTCTCGGCGGCGCCGTCATTGCCGGCGAAATTCTTGCCTGTTTCGCCCGGCCACGGTTCGTTGTGACCGATGCCGGCCTGCTCGAAGGGCTGCTCCTGGAAATCGTCGAAAAAGAATCCGGCCTTCCCGAAGGTTTAACAACGCGCTTGACATGGCGGCTACAAAAGGGATAAAGCCCCGGAAACAGTATTGATCCCACGCGGAAAGATCGGCCGTTGGGGAATACAATTTGCCATAGGATTCAACGCCTTGCGATTTATGTCCCCGCGCCTGAAAATTGATATGCGCAAGGATAGAAGTTGTTATGCTTATAAAATTTACTACCGATTCGGTTTGCATGCGGAGCGTCCGGCGCTCATCGCCGTGGGACGGGAATTATCCTCGTTCCCGCGCACCCGCATGGTAACGCATACCGGAGTTGGCAGGTTGGGTTAAATGCAATACCGTTCACTTAAGGCAGCCGGGGACGTGGGGCAGGCTTTCCAGCCTGCCGACTGATTGTAAGGCCCGCGCCCCTTGGCCGGCGGGCTGGAAAGCCTGCCCCACGTCCCCGGCTGCCGGAGGCACTTTAAGTGAACGGTATCGGGGTTAAATGAGCGGGCCTGATAGCTTACCACCGGTCGCCCGGTTTAGGTCGATCCCCATCCGGCAATCCAAACATTTCGGAGAAATAAATGGAATCCAAAGACCATCTGCATATACCCGAAGCCCTTACCTTTGACGATATCACGCTGCTGCCCGACTACTCGGAGGTCCTGCCCGTCGAAACGGACGTCTCGACCATGCTCACCCGCGAGATCCCGATGCGCATCCCGCTCGTGAGCGCCGCCATGGACACGGTTACCGAAGCGGACACCGCGGTCAGCATGGCGCGCGGGGGCGGCATCGGCATCATCCACCGCAACATGAGCGTCGAGGTCCAGGCCCAGGAAGTAAACAAGGTGAAGAAGTCCGAGAGCGGGATGATAGTGGACCCGGTAACGGTGGACCCGGACCAGCAGATCGGGGATGTATTCGAGCTCATGACCCGGTACAGGATTTCGGGCGTGCCGGTCGTCAAGGGGGACCAGCTCGTTGGCATCATCACCAACCGGGACCTGCGGTTTGAAACCGATGAGACCATAAAAGTCTCCGAGCTTATGACCAAGGACAACCTGGTGACGGCCAAGGTCGGGATATCGCTCGAAGATTCGAAAAAGCTGCTCCAGAAAAGCCGCATCGAGAAGCTGCTCGTGGTGGATAACGACGGCCGCCTCAAAGGCCTCATTACCATAAAAGACATAATGAAGATCAAGAAATACCCGAACGCCAGCAAGGACCACCTCGGGAGGTTGCGCGTCGGGGCGGCGGTGGGCGTCGGGAAGGACATGCTCGCAAGGGCGAGCGCGCTCAAGACCGCCGGGGTTGACGTGATAGTGGTCGACAGCGCCCACGGACACTCGCGAAATGTGCTCGAAGCCGTGTTCACGATCAAGTCCGAGTTCCCCGATCTCCAGGTGGCGGCGGGCAACGTGGCGACCGCGGCCGGGGCCGAAGCGCTTATCAAGGCGGGCGCCGACGCCATCAAGATCGGCGTTGGGCCCGGCTCGATCTGTACGACCCGGATCGTCGCGGGGGTCGGCGTCCCGCAGGTGACGGCCATTATGGACTGCGCCAGGTACGCGCGGCGCATGGGAATTCCGATTATTGCCGACGGCGGCATAAAATACAGCGGCGACGTTGTAAAGGCGCTCGCGGCGGGTGCGGACACCGTCATGATCGGAGGCCTCTTTGCCGGCACCGACGAGAGTCCCGGCGAGTCCATCCTCTACCAGGGCCGCAGCTACAAGGTCTATCGCGGGATGGGCTCTCTTGGCGCGATGCGCGAGGGAAGCAGGGACCGATACTTTCAAGATGACGTGTTCGAACCCAAGAAACTGGTCCCGGAAGGGATCGAGGGCAAGGTCCCTTACCGCGGTCCGATACACGACGTGGTGCACCAGCTCATCGGCGGCCTGCGCGCGGGCATGGGGTATCTTGGCTGCCACAACCTCGAAGAGCTGCGCGAGAAGACCCGCATGGTGCGCATAACCAGCGCGGGACTCAAGGAAAGCCACGTCCACGACGTCATAATCACCAAAGAAGCGCCCAACTACCAGGTGGATTTGAAATAGACAGGATGTTGGATGTTGGATGAGTGAAGGACAGATGTTGGATGTTGGCGCCGGGATGCAGTAATCAGGCAAGAGGCGGCGGGCACGATGGAAACCTGCCACGGCATGCCAATCCTCGCGTCCCGGCCGTCCCGAATCCAACATTTAGCGTCCAACATCCAATACTCAGCATCCACCATCCAACATCCAACATCTAATATCTGCCTCGAAGAAAGAATACGCCATGTTCGATCATCTTCACCAGGAACGGGTCCTGATCCTCGATTTCGGGTCCCAGTACACGCAATTGATAGCGCGCCGCGTGCGGGAAAGCCACGTGTACTGCGAAATCCACCCCTTCAACATGCCGATCGAGTCGGTAAGGGACTTCAAGCCGAAAGGGATCATCCTCTCGGGAGGCCCGTCCAGCGTGCACGACGAGGGGGCGCCCCTTGCCGACCTCGGTCTCTTCGACCTCGGGGTCCCGATTCTGGGCATCTGCTACGGCATGCAACTCCTGGCCCACCAGCTCGGAGGGGCGGTGGAAAAGGCGGACAGGCGCGAATACGGCCCCGCCGCCGTGGACATCGACTTTCCCGGCGACCTTTTCCACGAGATCGAAAAGGAAGCCGTCCGCGTCTGGATGAGCCACGGGGACCGCATACTCAGGCTCCCGCCCGACTTCACGATCATGGCCCGCAGCGACAATTCTCCCGCCGCCGCGATGGGGGACCCCGGCAGGAAATTCTACGGCGTGCAGTTTCACCCCGAAGTTGCCCACACGCCTTGCGGCAAGGACATCCTGGAAAACTTCCTCTTCCGCATCTGCCGGTGCAAGCCCTCGTGGACCATGAAATCCTTCGTGGAATCGGCCATCCACTCGGCGCGGGAAAAAGTGGGAAACGACCGGGTGATCTGCGCCCTGAGCGGCGGGGTGGATTCGTCGGTTGTCGCCGTGCTGCTCCACAAGGCAATCGGGGAGCGGCTCCACTGCATATTCGTAAACAACGGGCTGCTGCGCAAAGGCGAGGCGGAATCGGTCCAGAGGGTTTTTCGGGACCACTTCGAGATAAATCTCATCTACATCGACGCCTCGGTCGAGTTCCTGGATCGGTTGCGAGGCGTTGTGGACCCCGAACAGAAAAGAAAGATCATCGGGAACCTCTTCATCAAGATATTCGAGGAGGAGGCCCGCCGCTTCCCGGACGCTCGCTATCTTGCCCAGGGCACCCTCTATCCCGACGTGATCGAGAGCGTCTCGTTCAAGGGCCCCTCGGCAACCATCAAGACGCACCACAACGTGGGGGGCCTGCCCGAACTCATGCAACTCGACCTCATCGAGCCTCTTCGCGAACTCTTTAAAGACGAGGTGCGCCTGGTTGGGCGCGAACTGGGGCTGCCCGAGCGCATCATCATGCGGCACCCCTTCCCCGGCCCCGGCCTGGCTATCAGGCTCATCGGGGGCATTGACCCCGAGAGCCTCGAAATCCTGCGCGAAGCCGACGCCGTCATCCAGGAAGAAATCGAAGCCGCGGGCTGGTACGAGCACGTGTGGCAGTCCTTTGCCGTGCTCCTTCCGGTACGGTCCGTGGGGGTCATGGGCGATGAGCGCACCTACGACCAGGTAATCGCCCTGCGCGCCGTCGAAAGCGTCGACGCGATGACCGCCGACTGGGCAAGACTTCCCTACGAAGTGCTGGCGCGAATTTCAAACCGCATCATAAACGAGGTGAAGGGCGTAAACCGCGTCGTCTACGACATCTCATCCAAGCCGCCCAGCACTATTGAGTGGGAATAGCGGTTCATGCCCCCGTGTTGATAAATCGAGGGCATGCGCACGGGCGTGGGGCAGGCTGGAAAGGGCTGTTGCCCTGGTCAAAGTACAGGGGCTGTTGCCCTGGTCAAAGTCTGACGAATTGTCATGCTTCAGGTCCGGGCGACGAACTCTACAACCCTCATTCCCGCGGCGTTTTTGGGCGGGAATCCAGTATCCTTGTTTTTGCAACCGCCTGGAAAAACACTGGATTCCCGCCCAAAAACGCCGCGGGAATGACGATCCTCGGGTCACGGGCTTAACCATGAGTGCAGTACGGTTTTACCGCAATTGACTTGGGCAACGGTCCGGGAAAGCCTGCCCCACGTGGGATCTGCGCCCGGTAAGCGGTATTGGCCCTCGGCCTGGAGTCCGGCTGGACTAGACCGGATGGCTCAGCCCGCGCCGAAAGAGATGAACGTTGTTTGCCGTGAACCTCCGGAAACCGCCCTCGAAGCGTAAATGTATACCGAATCGCATCGTTTCTATCGCTATAGTCACCAGACCGGAAAAGGCTGGGCGAGCTTCCAGGTAAAGCACCGGGAAACGGACCTGTGGATACGCGCGCGGCGCAACCTGGAGAAGGAGGCGACCGAAGCGGTCCTTAACTGCCGGCTCCAGATCGAGCGCTATATCGCCTCGCACCAATTGTTTCTTCCTTCCCTCACGCCGCTCCCGGACGACCCCCTCGCCCCTCCGCTGGTCCGGCGCATGCTGCTCGCGGCGATTACCGCCGGCGTGGGGCCGATGGCAAGCGTTGCGGGCGCTATCGCCCAGGCGGTTGCCCTCGCGCTGAAACCTTTGTCCGATTCGGTGATCGTGGAAAACGGCGGAGACTGCTACCTCGATCTTCGTGAGGAAACCACGGTGGGGATTTTTGCCGGACCCGACTCCCCCTTCACGAACAAAATTGCCCTGAAATTCGCAGCCGAGCGCTTCCCGCTCGGCATCTGCACCTCGTCGGGGACAGTCGGGCATTCGCTTAGCTTCGGCAAGGCCGACGCCGTTACGGTCGTCTCACCCGACGCCGCCCTGGCCGATGCGGCCGCCACCCGCCTGGGAAACCTCGTGAGCACGCCCGCCGACATCCAGAAGGCCCTCGACCTCGCCCCCCGGATCCCCGAGATCGAAGGCGTGCTGATAGCGATCCGGGACAAGATCGGACTCTGGGGAAACCTCGAACTGGTCCCCGTTTAGGTATGGATTGAGGGATTGGGGAATTGAGGAATTGAGGGATTCCCTTCGCCCCACCAATTCCTCAGTCCCCCAATTCCTCAGTCCCCCAATTCCCCAATTCCCCAATTCCTCAATCCCCCAATTCCTCAATCCCCCAATCCCCCAATTCCTCAATTCCTCAATCCCCCAATCCCCCAATCCCCCAATCCCTCAATCCCCCAATCCCCCAATCCCCCAATCCCCCAATCCCCCAATTCCCCAATTCCCCAATTCCCCAATCCCTCAATTCCTCAATTCCTCAATCCCTAAATTCCCCAATCCCTCAATCCTCAAAATCCTTGTCTTTTCGCCGCTTGTTGCTATAGTAGCCATTCTCAGTTTGTATCAAAAGGCGCGGCCGAGATGAAAATTGTCGTAATGTCCGACACTCACCTCACGAGGACAACGGACGAATTCAGGGATTTGTGCGCGAAATTCTGCGACGGGGCCGATATGGTAATCCATCTCGGCGACTGGGAGCGGGTCGAGCTTCTCAACTTTCTCGAACGGTATCCGCTGGAAGCGGTTTCCGGTAACATGGACGATCATTTCATCCACAGCCGCCTGCCGACAAAGAAGATCGTCAATGCCGGCGGTTTTCGCCTTGGCGTCACGCACGGATGGGGATCACCGGGCGGTATCCGCAACAGGATCGGGCAGGAGCTTCCCGGAGTGGACGCGATCCTCTTCGGACATACCCACCAGGCGCTCATGGTTCGAGAAAACGGGGTCCTCTGGTTCAATCCGGGGTCGGTGTCCATGGGACGTGGCTCGTCCCGGAACAGTCTCGGGATTCTCCGTGTTGGAGACAGGATCGACGCGGAGATCATTCAGCTTTAGGAGCCGATTGCGTGAAAAATCTCTGGGCCCCCTGGCGGATCGAGTACATCCTGGGCAAACGTGAGCCCCATTGCATATTCTGCCCTGAAAGCCACGGCCTGTCGGATCAGGAGCGGCTCATCCTCCACCGCACCGGCCTGACGATGGTGATGATGAACAAGTTCCCGTACAATAACGGCCATTTGCTCGTTGCCCCATGGCGTCACGTATCCCGCCTCGATCATCTGACGGACGATGAAACGCGGGAAATCATGCACTGGGTCACAAGGTCCACCCTTATTCTGGAAAAGATGATGCGTCCTGATGGATTCAATGTGGGTCTCAATCTGGGGCGAGAAGCCGGGGCCGGCTTCGAAGAACACCTCCATTTTCACATCGTGCCCCGCTGGCGCGGCGACACGAATTTCATGGCCGTCATGGACGATATCCGCAGTATCCCCGAGCATATCAAGCAGACCTATTCCAAGTTATTACCCAAATTTCAAGAAGGAGAGCGCTAATGAGGCTGGTTAAGCTGATCGTCACACTCGTCATTCTTGGTCTGATTGCTCTTTTTGTCTGGCAGAACATGGGAACATGGACGGGCCCGATTTCCTTCAGATTCGAGCTTCCCCTGCTCGGCGGGTCGAAGTGGAATTTCCAACTCTATTTCATCATGCTCCTTTCCGCGCTGCTGGGCTTTGTCGTCGGCGCGGGGATGCTGATGAAGCCCTGGTTGAAAGCGCGACGGGGCCTTGCTATCGAGCGCAAGGAAAAGAAGGAAATCGCCGCTCTGCCCGTAAAGGAGAGCCAGGCGCAAGCCTCCTAAGCAGGTGGACTCGAACGGGTAGCGATTCCTCTCGGCCGCACCGGAGCTTGTCGGGCTTCGAGCATGCCCCGTGGACCGCGTCCCGCCCCGAATCGTCGCCCGGAGGGACCTCGCCTTCGTGGAAGACAAAAAGAAAAGAGAGCCGGCCCCCTGGTTGTGGAGGGAGCCCGCTCTCTTTTTTCGGGAAGGCGTGAAGAATACCGTAAGGCTAGCAGACACCGGACCTCTTCGCTATCAGGTGAAGAGAGTATTCCTCCGGTAGTTTATGTGTATTTTTGCACGCTCCCATCATACATGTCCCAGCCGTTTCGGCCCGTGGCCCCCGCACAATCCGCATCATCCTCATAATCTTCAAGATACTCGATATACTCAAATCTCGTCGTCCCGGCGAAAGCCGGGACTTCTTCAGCGGACCGCTGATACCGATACCGAGTCGCGTTCCAACGAGTAAAATCCCCCCTGCCCCCCTTTAGAAACGGGGGGTGTCTGCCGGGTACGCTAGCCGGATCCCCCCTTTTCTAAAGGGGGGCAGGGGGGATTTTGCTCGGCAGCTTATTACCTCTTTGAAAGCAACTTGGTTTAAGGCAGCTTCGCAAAAACGCGCGCGGGCGCTCCCGTGCCGTTTTGTATAAACATGGGAATCACGTAAAGCATGGCGCCGGACTCCGGAATCTTGTCCAGGTTTGCAATGTTTTCGAGAGCAAGCTTTTGCGCGCCGCAAAGCACTTGATGCGCCTTGAAGTCTTTTGAAGAACCTGGATCGATGCTCGGAGTATCGATTGCAATGCCGGTGATCGTCCGCTTTGCCAGGAGAAAGCTGACCGCTTCCGGCGAAAATCCCGGAAAGTGCAGCTCCGCAACGGCTTCCTTGCCGGTCTTATCGGTTCCAAGCACCTCTTTCCTGTTTGGGTAGAAACGCCCGTCGATCCCGCTGTACATAATGACCCATGCCCCTCGAGGGATACGGCCGTGCTTTTTTTCCCAGGCAAGAATATCTTCCACGCTCAGTTGATAGTCGCGATTTGACAGTGACTTTTTAGTAACGTCGATTTTAGCCGCGGGGCCAATCCATTCTTGAAGCGGAATCTGACCGATAGTGCGTCCACCTTGAGAAAAATGAATCGGCGCATCAACGTGAGTGCCGCCATGTTCCGAAGCCGCATATTGATTCGAAGCATACCACCAGCCGCCGTCTGAAATGCCTTTGAATACCACCGTCGGGGTGAAGGGTTTATCGGTCGGCCAATAAATCGAGTCTTCCGAAAATGGGAAGGTCATGTCGATGAGCTTTTCTTTTGCGCCGGCGGAGGAAGGCGCCGGGGCGGCGAGAAGAATTGCTGAAATGAGAGCGACAGCGAAAAAAGCGAGGCGAATGTAGCGTTGCATACGGTCTCCTTTGCGGGTAGCAGCTTCTGCCTTATTGTAAATATTGCCTGGCGCCACTTTGTTATTTAAGCGGGGGCGACCCGGATACCTGCTGTCCGGGCGTGAAGCGCAAGAGGTTTTTGGGCATATACTCCCGCTGGAATATCGGATTAATAACGTCCGGCAGGTCCCCCCCGCCCTTCCGACCCGGATTGCACAAATTATCGCGCCGCCCGCCCGATTATACCAAAACTTCGGTGGCATCGTTGTTTAAAGCGTTGGTAATGAAGACTTTTTCAACGGACTGTGAACCCGGGTCCCATCCCTCCGACTCCCCCCATTTTACGGCGATACTCACCTCTTCTCCCGTCATGTTCCGAATGCGAAAACCCATGTTCCCTCCTTTTGCATGCGTTCACCACAGAGGACGCAGCGCAGCCTCACGGCGGCAACCAAAAGCTCAAAAGCATTCACAGCAGAGAACGCGGAGAAAACAGTGAGCGGGAAAGGCAGAGGCATACCACTCGGAAACATGTTTTCACTGTTCACCGTTCATTCTCTGCTCCCTCCGCACCTCCGGTCCAGGTCCCCGGAAATCCCGCAAATAAATTTTTCCGCTCATTTTTTTCCCCATTTCTGCCGAACAGATCGATAAGGTACGGAAACTCGACCTCGGACCAGAGGGGTGACAGCAATCGAATGGAGAAAACATGAGATCGGAGCAACTTCAGCAAAATCCGGGCCGGGCCGACGCGCACTTGGGGACAGTCGCCGCCCGCGCGGGCGCTGCTAAAATTGTCGAGGCCACCGGGGACCTGCCCGCAATGCCCCATGTCGCGGCACAGGTAATGGAAAAGCTTTCCAACCCCAACGCCACCCCCCGGGACATTCACCAGTTGATTGAAAAAGACCAGGGACTGGCCGCCCGCGTCCTCAAAGTTGCAAACTCCCCCTACTACGGGGCTTCCAGGTCCATTTCCACCCTCAGGGACGCCATCCTCTTCATGGGGTTCGACTCAATAAAATCGGTAGTCCTGACGGCGGTGATGAAGGGTATTTTCGCCGAAACGGGCCTGGCCGAAAAACTCCTCTGGGAGCATTCCATCGGCTGCGGCGTTGCGGCCAGGAGGATAGGGACCGCGGTCGGCCACCCCGGCAAAGAGGAAGTTTTCCTCGCGGGATTGATGCACGATGTCGGCAAGGCCGTTCTTTTCGTGCGGCTTCCCGACAAGATGAGCGACATCATGCAGGAGGTCTATAACACCGGCGCGACTTTCAGCGACGCGGAAACAAGCGCCCTGGGCTTCACCCACTCCGAGGTGGGGCAGTTGATGGCGGACAAGTGGCGTTTTTCACTGAATATCGAGGAAGCCATCGCGCACCATCACCAACCCTCGGACTCACATATCGCCGCCCAGTTCTGCCATATCGTGAGCCTGGCAAACTCGGTGTGCCACAAACTCGAAATAGGGCCGACCAGAAAACCCGACCTCGATCTGGCGAGTCTTGACAGCGTCAAGGCGCTGGGGCTCAATCCGGACTCGATGCTCGAAATTCTCGATGAAGTCGAAAACGCGGTAAAAGGCGGGGAAGACACCGGCAAATAACGAATGGGGCGTCCCATCACCGTGGGGCAGGCTTTCCAGCCTGCCGGCCAAGGACTGCAAAATCCCAACGAACGGCAGGCTGGAAAGCCTGTCCCACGCGATTGCACGCTTAAATAGACGGCATTGCCGGGAAACGGGGGTCCTGCCGGGGTTGAAAAAAAACGGAGATATCAATTTCGCAAAGAAATCGATATCTCTCGATTTTGGAGAACATTTCCGGGTGGTGCATTTCAAATCGACCGTTTCAGAATGATCAATCGCTGCCTTCGAATTTGAAAGAGAGCTTCACGCGCGCGCGATACTCGACGATCTTCCCGTTTTCGATCTTCATGTCCAGCTTGTCCACCTCGGCAACCCTGAGGTCCCTCAGGCTCTTGGTCGAGGTTTCAATGACCTCCTTTGCCGCTTCCTCCCAGGAAGTGGGACTGGTCCCTACGAGTTCGACGATCTTGTAAACGGACATGGGCATCCTCCTTCGGTTATGGTTACCGAGAAAAACAGGAAAGCGGGAGTGCCTCCCCTCCCCTTGCCAACCACCAAACCGGCTTCAAACGCGGACAGCCTTTGAACCGGGGCGATCTCGGCGTACATTTCGCAATCCCTTTGGATGTCAGGGTAATCATCAACGCGCATGATGCAAGAAACGCACGGCGGGGAATGCCGGAGCGCGGCTTTAGGGGCAGGTTTTCGGTCCGTGCAAAATCAGGGGTCGCACGGCCCGCTTGCCGACCGTGCGAGTGGTTTGCGAGTGGTTCAAGAGGAGTATATGTAAAGGTATTTGTGGCTGCGCATGGTCCCGGCAACTCGCCGCAATCCACCCAGGGGCATCTTGGAATGGGCTCGTTTATCCGTATATCCAGGCACGCACCTGTACGGCGAATCACGGAAGGGTCAACGAGCGGGACCCTGTCCAGGAGATGGTGAGGTTCTTGAGGGTGGTGCTTCCCGTCACGACCGAGTAGGTAGCATCCGCCCCCACAGTCCAGGTGTATTTGCTCGACGCGGCCGATACGGAACCGCGGAAGTCGCCAGGGCCGAAGCCGTGCGCGCCCTGTATGGTGATGTTATCCGGCGCCGAGGTGGTGGTATTCTGGCCGAAGAAGAGCGTTATCGTTGTCATGGCGGTGCTGAAAGTCCCGGTGGTGCCTCCGTTGATGCGACGGCGCTCAATGGCGTACTGGCCCACCTTCGTTCCGTCCTTCTTTATGTTGCCCCCCTCGTACTCCACTTGCCCGGCGGCGTCATTGATGTTCGTGGGGCCGGTGACTTTTTGGAGCTGCACCACAACCTGCCCGGCAAACGCGTTCCCGGCAACGGCAAAAGACGCCACGAGCAAAATGATCAGAAGGGTCCTTTTAGCATTGATCGAGCGCATAATGATCTCCTCGCGGTAAAATAGTCGCAATTTTCTGCTCTAAATCCACTGGATTCCGGCTTCCGCCGGAATGACGCGTTTGGTGTTTTCACTCGTATCTTGACAATGAGTTCCTTTTTTCACCACCCTGTTCACCACCCTGTCCACCACCCTGCCAAGTCGTGTCCACACCACGGCGGTCCTTATGTCATAACCATCCTCGATGCCGCGGGCAATAAAATGTGTCCTCAGGCATCTTCCAGCGCGTACTTGTCCAGGTATCCCCGAGGCGTGACCATCCAGCCTTTCCAGATGTAGGTCCTGGAGTTGCCAACGATCACGATTGACTGCATGTCCACTTCATCGACCGGGAGCAGGTCCAGCGTGGTGACGCACTTCCACTGGCCGTCGCGCATCGCCTTGCGGACCACGGCGGCCGGGGTGTCCTTTGAGCGGGCGCGCAAAAGGATTTGCCGCGCCTTTTCGAGCAGATCGGGGCGGGTCTTGCTGCGGGGGTTATAGATCGCGAGGACGAAATCGGCATCCGATGCCGCGACAAGTCTTTTTTCGATAACTTCCCAGGGGGTGAGATGGTCGCTCAGGCTGACGGCCGCAAAATCGTGCATGAGGGGCGCGCCCACAAGCGAGGCCGCCGCATTGAAGGCGGGAATACCGGGGATGATCTTGAGCCGGAGATCGACCTGCTCTTCCCCGGGACCGCACTCGGCAACGGATAGCCCCCTCTCGCGGCAAATATCGAGCACCAGGCCGGCCATCCCGTAGATCCCCGCGTCACCGCTCGATACGAGCGCGACGGACCGGCCCGCCATCGCGTGGTCGATTGCCGCCCCGCACCGCTCGACCTCTTTTCGCATCCCGCTGGATACGACCGTTTTCCCCTCGACCAGGTCCGCGATGAGGTCCAGGTAGGTCTTGTAGCCCAGCACGATTTCGGCGGCATCGAGGGCCTGCGCGGCCTCCTCGGCCATGAAGGACCGGGCCCCGGGCCCCAGGCTCACTACGAAGAGCTTACCCGGGCGACCGCCACAGTGCAGTTTGTCGACTTGCGCTTGGTCGCCACGAGATTTTCCGTCCGGGCGCTCCACAGGGCGCTTGCTTCGCATACGCTTTCCGCTCCCACATGCCGGGCCACCGTGCTCGACGGGTTCGGCACGCGGATGCCGTCGAGGTCCTCGCGCGCGCAGAACATGACCGGCTTTTTAAAAAGGCTTGCCGTATACAGCAGGCCCGGTTCGTCGGATTTTATGTCCAGGCTCGCGAAATTCCTTATCGAAAGAGGCGACAGCCCGTGCTCCTTGAGGACTTTTTCAACCAGGCCGGCGATCTCGAACGCTTTCGTTCCCCGGTTGCAGCCGACCCCGACGACCAGGGTGCGCGGCCGGAGCTTGAGGCAGCTTAGCCGCGAGGGCTCGACAATATCGGAAACCCATATTCCGAGGCCTGTCCGAAGCCGGTCGAGGTCCCCGGCGATTTCCACGGCCACATCCACGCTCTCGCCTTCCCGGACGACGGGCAGCACCTCGAACCCGTGGCCCGAGGGAAGATGTTTTACAAAAAGTCTTTCGGGGTCAAAAATCCACAGCGGCTCGTCATCGAGGATCGCGGCGGCGACCCTGCTGAGCATCCGGGGGTTTTCCACCTGGAGGCCGGCCTTGCGGGCGATAAGATCGATCGCGGTCTTATTGCGAAGGTCCGAGGCGGTGGTGATGACGGCCTGCCCTCCCGTGATGGCGGCCACCGTGCGCGCGAGTTCGTTCGCTCCCCCGAGGTGCCCCGAAATGAGGCTTATCGCGAAGCGCCCGTCCTCGTCAACGACGACGACCGCCGGGTCATTCATCTTGCTTTCGAGCAGGGGGGCGAGCGTGCGAACGACTATCCCGCATCCCATGATGCAGATTATCGCCTCGCACCGCTGCCAGGCGAGCGGGAACGATTCGGCCATCTTCCGCATCGGGGTCATACCCGGCAGGGCGTAACGGGCATTGCAGTAACAGGTGCTCCCGGGCATCCGTTCGCTTATCCGGGCGGCCAGCTCGGTCCCTTTTCGGGTAAGAGCCAATATCGCGGACCCGTCAGTTCGGCGTTTTTGCGTCCCTGAACTGGTGACTGAAGGTCTCGTCATAGAGTTTCGATCTCTTGCCTTTTTTGCCCAGCAGGTCCCGTATCCGGAATACTTCGCCCACCATGATGATCGCCTGGCGCTTGACGCCGGCGGCCCGCACCTTTTCGGCTATGTCTTCGAGTTTCCCGTAGACGAGCATCTGGTCGGGCCATCCCACGCGGTAGGCGACTATGGCCGGGGTGTCCACGGGGTAGTATTCCTCGAGCTCGGCCACCACTTTTTCGATCTGCTGCACGCTCAGGTAAATGACCATCGTGGCCCGGTGCGAGGCAAGCGTTGCGAGCTGCTCCTTTCCGGGAACGGGGGTCCGGCCGCCAAGGCGCGTAAGAATGACGGTCTGGGAGACATCGGGAATGGTCAGTTCCTGGTTGATCGCGGCGGCGGCGGCAAAAGCGGCGGAAACGCCGGGCACGGTTTCGTGCGGGATGCCGTCCCTGTCGAGCAGGGCTATCTGCTCCTGGATGGCCCCGTAGAGGCTCGGGTCCCCGGTGTGGAGGCGCACGACCCGCTCTGCGCCGGCATATCCCTCCTTTAGCAGCGCGTGCGTCTGGTCGAGAGTCAAAGACGCGCTGTCGTGAAGCTTGACCCCTTTTTTGCAGTACCGCAGAAGGGATTCGGGAACAAGAGAGCCGGTAAAGACCACCCGGTCCGCCTCCTGAAGGTAGCGCATCCCCCTTACCGTGATCAACTCCGGGTCGCCCGGTCCAGCCCCTATGAATCGAACAGGATGTTTCATCGTGGGTTCTCTTTGCGATGGATTGTTGTCGAGGCCGTCTCGTCTTATTATCGGATGTCGGGTATCGGGAGGCTGTTGTCCAAACCGCAAGTGCCTTCCCGTGCGCGGACTCGGCCCAAATACGTTCGAAACAGCCGGTCCTTGCCCTTCCGGCAGTCCGGGCGGGGATCAACCCCGCCCCTACGTCCACAAGACGGGATCAACCCCGCCCCCACGTCCACAAGACGGGATCAACCCCGCCCCCACGTCCAAAGGACGGAATCCGGCACGCCGTAAATCCGTATCGGGGTTGACGCTGTCGTTCAAACGTAGGGGCGGGGTTGATCCCCGCCCGGACTGCCGGGAGTCGAGATATTTCCAAACAACTCCTCACTTGAGCAGCAGCCCCCTAAGCGCCGGCGTTCCTTCCCGATATCCTACACCTGAAACCTGGCGCCTGCCATCTGCTCTTTTCACATTTCCGGGGCCGGACTGTCAAGCAGTGAGCCGAGTTGGGACCCAATATTATTGCGCCCTTCCCAAACGGCCGCCAATATTCATTTTCCTCTTTGCGAAACCGGCATTTTGCTCTATGATTATCGCGCTTAATGCGAATACCTCGGAATCCTTCTCATTTCAGTTCTCCATTTCTGCGTTCCAGTTCCACCAGATTGTTTCAGCCCTCCGGTCATTCGACAAGAGTAGTGGCTTGTCTTGGGAGCATTTCGGTTTTTATCGAAAAATCCTCAAACATTTCAGAAGGGTGGATAGACGGGAACAGATTTTAGAGTGGTGCTTTGTGCATGAGGGGGGTCGGGGATGGCGGACCCTGTCATCCGCGGGCATTCTTGCCAAGGCGGGCATATATCTTTCGCCTTTGATCGATTTGGCCTGACGCCGAAGCCCCTTCATCGAAAATTCTTCGAAAATCGGCAATTGGAGATCAGAATGGAACGAGAAACCCGGCAAGACAACATGCAACTTCTTGCAACCTGCTCGGCGGCGTGCCCGGTGGGGACAGACACTCGGGAGTATGTCCGGCGCATCAGCATGGGCGATTACGAGGGCGCCCTCGAGGTGCTGCTCGAAGTAAATCCGTTTCCTTCGGTTTGCGGGCGCATCTGCCATCATCCCTGCGAATCCGAATGCAGGAGGAAGGTCATCGATTCAGCGGTCAGCCTGCGCATGCTGAAACGGTTCGTGGTCGAGAATACCAGGGAGTACAGGGCCACAAAGCGCCGCAGGGTCGAGCCCACAAAGGACAAGAAAGTAGCCGTGATCGGCTCGGGGCCGTCGGGCCTGACGGCCGCCAGGGACCTCGCCCTGTTGGGCTACAGGGTTACCGTCCTCGAGAAGGAGTCGGTCCTGGGGGGCATGCTCGCCCACGCCATCCCGAGATACCGCCTGCCCCTCGATGCGCTCAAAGACGACATCGACGACATCGTCGCCACCGGAATCGAAGTGAAGACGAGTTGCCAGGTTGGCCGGGACGTCACATTTGCCGAGTTACAGAAAGACTACGATGCCGTCCTTATCGCCGTGGGGCTTTCCGAGAGCAGCAGTCTGCCGATTCCCGGAGTAAACCATCAAAGCGTGCTGCCCGGGATTTCGTTTTTGTGGGATGTGGCCAACGGGCAGCCTCCGAGCCTGGGCGACAGGGTGCTGATCGTCGGGGGAGGAAACGTTGCCGTCGATATCGCCCGGACCGCCAAGCGGCTCGGACCCGGCAAGGTTTACATGGCCTGCCTCGAATCCCGCGTCGAGATGCCCGCCTGGAAATGGGAAATCGAGGAAGCCGAGGAAGAAGGCATCGAGATCATGAACTCGTGGGGGCCCAAGGCGATCATCGCGGACAACGGCCGGATTTCGGGCATCGAATTCAAGCGATGCACCAGGGTCTTCGACGAGAACAGGCGCTTTAGCCCCGAATACGACGAATCCGTTACACAAGTGGTCGAAGTGGACAACGTGATCATGGCCATCGGGCAGAGATCGGACCTCGGGTGCGTCGAAGGGTCGCAGGTCTCGGCGGACCGAGGGCGCCTCATGTGCGACAGGTCCTCGATGACCACATCCGAGCCCGGAGTGTTTGCCTGCGGCGAGGTCATGACAGGCCCTGGGTCCGCCATCCAGGCCGTCTCGACGGGACACGACGCGGCCAGGGCCATCGCGGAATACCTCGAATCGGGCCGAGTGTCCAAGATCCCCCAGAGAGTGCTCGAAACCATCGGCGACCTGCCCGAAAAAACCGCCGCCAGGGCAAAGAAGTTTGGCCGGATGGAAGTCAGCCTGATGGATGCCGCGGAGAGGATAAAAGATTTTTCTGTAATCGAGCCCGGCTTTCTTGAAAAGGACGCTTTGGCCGAGGCCCGCCGCTGCCTCGCCTGTGGGACCGGGGCTTTCCTGGTATCCTCGGAGGTCTGCGCCGGGTGCCTTACCTGCGTGCGCGTATGCCCGTTCGGGGTGGCGACGGTTGATAGGACGGCCGCCATGCCGGCACAGGAATGCCAGACCTGCGGGCTCTGCGCCGCCGAGTGTCCCGCGGCGGGCGTCGCGCTCACGCGGTTTGCCACAAACAAGATGAGAGACCTTCTTTCCTCGCTCCTGGGAACGGTTGACCGGAGCAAGGTCGCAAGGCCTTTCATCGTCTCGTATTGCTGCCTCAACGAGACGACGAGCAGGAAATATCTCGCGGAACAGACGCGGGAGGAAATCGAGCTATCGGGCATTCTCCGGGTCATGGTACCATGCGTCGGCAGGCTTGGCGCGGTGGACCTGATGTCCCCGTTCGAGCTCGGAGCGGACCGGGTGGTCGTGATTTCGTGCAAGGAGGACGGCTGTTTCTATACGGGTGCGGAAGAGCTCCTGAAGCGGCGCGTCAAGGGCGTCAAGGATTTCCTGAACCAGATCAAGGTGGGGGAGGCAAACCTCCAGCACCATCAAACGACGGAGAGCGCCGAGGCATCCTGGCCCGCAATCTGGGAAGAGGCGAAGAACCACAACGAATAAACCCGCGCCGGATAAGTGGTCCGGCACACAGGGAGTTTGCAGATATGATAGTTGCCGATCAAAAACCGTTCGAACAGGTTAAGGGCTTCATCGAAACTTTCGAAAAGGTGCTCGTCGTCGGATGCGGCACGTGTGTGACCGTGTGCCTCTCGGGTGGGGCCGCCGAAACACAACTGCTCGCATCCGGTTTGCGTATCGCGTTCGGCCGGGAAGACAAACAGAAGGTCATCCTCGAAGATACCGTCCAGAGGCAATGCGACGAAGAATTCGTCCTGCCCGTCCTCGATAGGGTGAAAACAGAAAAGATCGATGCCGTTATAACGCTCGCGTGCGGGGTCGGCGTGAATTTCCTGGCCGACCGGCTCGGGGACGTTCCCGTCTTTCCCGGCGTGGACACCACGTTTTACGGCGCCGCCGTGGAACCGGGGCTTTGGGCGGAGATGTGCGCGGGCTGCGGAAATTGCATCACCCACATGACGGGGGGCATCTGCCCGATCGCCCGCTGTTCGAAGCACCTCTTCAACGGCCCCTGCGGAGGATCGGAAAAGGGCAAGTGCGAGGTCAACCCGAAAACCACCGACTGTGTCTGGCAGCTTATCTACGATCGCATGAAAAGGCTTGGCAGGCTCGATGAGCTTACCAACATCCTGCCCGTAAAAGACTGGCGTCCGGCATCCGACGGCGGTGTGCGCCGCACGGTGCGCGAGCACCTCTACAGGCTGGATTATAAGCAGGCGCAGTAAGATCATGCGGGTCCCGAACAATGATCCAACGCACCCATGGAGCAGATAAATGAACGAGGCAAACGGAATGAAATCGGACAGCAACCTTGAAAGAGTGCTCCGCGCCGGCCATTTCGCGGTGACCTGTGAATGCGGCCCGCCAAAAGGGGCCGATGTCGAGCACCTCAAGAAAAAAATCGATCTCGTAAAAGAATGCGTGGACGCGGCCAACGTGACGGACAACCAGACCGCGGTGGTCCGCATGTCGAGCATCGGAGCGAGCGCGCTGCTGGTGCAAAACGGCCTCGAACCCGTGATGCAGATGGTCACGCGGGACCGCAACCGCATTGCGATCCAGAGCGACGTATTCGGCGCCTACGCCCTGGGCATCCGCAACATGCTGTGCCTGAGCGGAGACCACCAGATTTTCGGCAACCACCCCTTCGCCAAAAATGTTTTCGATGTCGACTCCATTCAGATGCTCGATATGATCCGCACAATACGCGATGAAGGCAAGATGAACAACGGCGAGGAAGTCCAGGGGGGGATAGGGATGTTCCTTGGCGCGGCCGCCAACCCCTTCGCCGATCCCTTCGAGTTCCGGGTGATCCGCCTGGCAAAGAAGATCAAGGCGGGCGCCGACTTCATCCAAACGCAATGCATCTACGACATGCCGCGTTTCAAGCAGTTCATGCAGATGGCACGCGATATGGGGCTGGATAAGAAATGCTATATTCTCGCCGGCCTCACGCCCCTGAAATCCGTCGGTATGGCGCGGTACATGAACAGGAGCGTCTCGGGAATAACCATCCCCGATGATATCATTTCGCGCATCCAGGGCGCGCCCAAGGGGAAGCAGGCCGACGAGGGCCTCAAGCTGCTGACCGAGCAGATCGCCGAGGTGCGGGAAATCCCCGGAGTGGCGGGCGTGCACATAATGGCAATCGAGTGGGAGGAGAGGATCCACGAAATCACCGAGATGGCGGGGCTGCTGCCAAGACCTCGCGTGTGATTCGAACGGCCCTTCCCTGCCGTGGGAACGGCTTTCAGCCGCGATAACCTTGCCCCTCGCGCGCTCTATGCGCGAGGGGCTTTTTTTCCGCTGGTTGCGCTGGTTCCCAAGCTCCAGCTTGGGAACCCAGACCTGGAAGCTCCAGCTTCCTTTCCTTTTAAAACATGCCCGTTGGACCTCTCTATCTGGTCGACTGATCCCGCGCATCCAGTAAGGGAAGCTGGAGCTTCCCCACACGGGTTCCCAAGCTGGAGCTTGGGAACCAGCGCAACCAGCGCATATTAATCCCCGGCTCGGCTCTAATTCCCGTTCATTTCTCTTTCTCCGAATTCCCATAACTATCCATTATTGACCAACCTGACGGGACATGATATAAAGATTGGCCTCACTCTTATAATCTCATCCGACTACAATTCCTCAACCCGACCTACCCTTCAGGAGGGACCCCTTGGAAGCGATTGCCATTACCCTCAATGGTAGTCCCGTAAGCGGCCGCCCTGGCATGACCATTCTCGAACTGGCCCGTGAAGTCGGCATCAGGATACCCACCCTTTGCCACGATCCGAGCCTGAAACCGGTGGGGGCCTGCCGGATGTGCCTGGTCGAAGAGGAAAAGTCCGGACGGCTCCTTGCATCCTGCGTGACCCCCATTGCCGCCGGCATGGTGATAAACACCGACTCCGCCGCGGTGGTCGAAGCCAGGAAGGTCATCGTGAAGCTCATGCTGGCCTCCCACCCGGAATCCTGCCTCCTTTGCGACAAAGGCAACCGGTGCCAACTCAGGAAAATCGCGGCCGAACTCGGGATCGGTTCCGTGAACTACGACCGAATGCCGCATTTCACCGGGACACAGGAAGTCAATCCCTTTATCAGCAGGGACCTGAGCAAGTGCATCTTGTGCGGCAAGTGCATCCGGGCGGACCAGGAACTGGTCGTGGTGGGGGCGCTGGACTACCTGGACAGGGGGTTTGACGCCAAGCCCGCGACCACCTTCGACGGCCCGCTCGAAAGCTCGGAATGCACCTTCTGCGGGACGTGCGTGAGCATGTGCCCGACGGGGGCCCTATCCGAGCGGGGCAAAGCTCACCTCGGGACCATAAGCAAGCGAACGGAGAGCGTCTGTTCGTACTGCGGCTGCGGGTGCGGGATATTTCTTGAAACCGGTGAAGGCCGCGTCGTCTCGGTGTCGCCAAATCCCGCGGATACCGTCAACGGCAAAACCCTTTGCGTCAAGGGACGCTATGGCAGCGATTATATTCACCATCCCGACCGCCTCATGAAGCCGATGATCCGCAAGGACGGATCGCTCCAGGAAGTGGGTTGGGACGAGGCCCTCGATTTTGCCGCGGAGGGCCTGATGGGCTGCCTCTCCAGGCATGGTCCCGAAGGCATGGCTTTTTTCGGTTCCTCCAAGTGCGCAAACGAGGAAAACTATCTCTTCCAGAAGATTGCCCGGGCGGTCTTCGGCGCCAACAACATAGACAGCGGCGCGCGCCTCCATTCCGGCCCCTCGGTCGACACCCTTCCCTTCGGGGCGGCGACAAACCCGTTCCGGGATATTGAACGCTCGGACCTTGTCATCGTTATCGGCTCCGATCCTTCGGCATCCCACCCGGTGGCTGGATACGCGATCAAGCGGGCCGTTCATCTTCACGGCGCAAAGCTCATAGTACTCGATCCGAGAAAGACCGGCCTCGTCTCGATGGCCTCCGCGTGGCTACCCATCCGGCCCGGGACCGACGGGATATTTCTCAACGGACTGCTCGGGGGACTTCTCGATTCGCGCACCCCGGACAAGGACATTATCGGGGCAAGGCCCGCCGAAGTGTCGGCGCTCCGGGATAGCCTTGCGATGTTCGATCGGAAATATATCGAGCAATGGACGGGATGTCCTCCGTCCCTGTTCGAGAAAATCCTTAAACTCGTGCTCGACGCCAAACTCCCGGCCATTGTGTACGGTCACGGGATCACCCGCCAGGCAAATGCGCGCGAAGCCATCCGGGCCGTAATGAATCTTGCCCTGCTCAAGGACTCTCTCGGGAAGACCGGCGGCGGGGTATATCCCCTCGACAAGGAAAACAACGGGCAGGGGGCTTGGGACATGGGGATTATGCCCGACCGTCTCCCGGGGCACCAGTCCCTCGATGATGAGCGGGCAGTCGAGCGATTCGAGAAGCATTGGGGCAGGCCCATCCCGAAAAAGCCGGGGCTCGACGCCGTGGCGATGATCGAGGGGGCGCGGGCGGGATCTCTTAAAGCCATGTACGTCATGGGTGAAAACCCGCTCCGCGCTTTTCCGGACCCTGCGGGGATCGAGAAGGCCCTTTCAAATCTCGAGTTCCTCGTGGTCCAGGACCTCTTTTTGACCGAGACCGCCAATCTCGCTCACGCGGTCCTTCCGGCATGCAGCTTTGCCGAAAAGGACGGCACTTTTACCAGTATCGAGAGAAGGGTCCAGCGCGTCCGCAAAGCCGTCGAACCTTCCGGGCAAAGCCTGCCTGATTGGGAAATACTCTGCCGGCTCTCGGAGCGGCTCGGATACCCCATGAAATACGGCTCGGCCGGGGCGATCATGGAAGAGATAGCGGGCCTCGCGCCCCTCTATTCCGAGATTTCCCCGGAACGGATCGGCGGCGGCGGGACCTTCTGGCCGTGTCGCGACGATTCGCCGGAAAGCCGGGGCCGCCTGTCCGTCAAGGATTGGGGAGAAAAGGCAAAGCTCTCTCCGGCCCAGGTCCAGCCGGGAAGCACCGGGCAAGAGGAGGGCTTCGTCCTCGTGAGGGGATCGTCTCTTTTCCATTTTCTCGGAGGCGCCCGGTCGACGAGGTCCAGGCGTCTCGGAGCGATAAAAGCCCCGGGATATGTCGAGATGAATCCATCCGACGCCCGCGGACTCGATTTGCGGGAAGGAGATTCCGTCAGGCTTTTCAGCGACTCGGCCGAGGTGCTCATGACCGTTGCACTGAGCGACTCGCTGCCCGCCGGCATGCTCTTCTGTCCCTATTTCGACCGGATACCCGCGTCGCTGACCGCCCTTTCCCCCGGTCCGGGAGGGATGAACACCTGCCGGGTCACGCTGAAGAAGGAGGGCTGACATGGAGAGACCGGACATCCAAATCCGAAGAGAGGACCTCGACGATATCCTCAAAGATTTTCAGGGCGAACAATCCGACCTGATCCCGGTCCTCCAGGCCGTTCAGGAAAAATACGGCTTCATCCCCGGGGAATTTGTAAGACCCATTGCCGAAAGACTCCACGTCTTTCCCAGCCAGGTGCAGGGGGTCATGACCTTTTATGCCGAGTTCTCGATGACCCCGAAGGGGCGAAACATCGTACGGGTCTGCCGGGGGACCGCCTGCCACGTCAGGGGAGCGCGCGCCGTGCTCCGGTCGGCCAGGAAGGTCCTGGACCTCGACGAGGGCCAGACGAGCGAGGATTTCAAGTTCACCCTGGAGACCGTATCCTGCCTGGGGGCATGCGCTCTTTCGCCCGTCATGGTGGTAAACAAGACCTACTACGGCCAGATGAACCCGAAGAGGATCGAAACGGCCCTCCAGGCCCTTTGATCCTCATCGTAGTTTCCGGGCAATCGACAAACTGGGTGCGTACCCCGAAAAACCCCGTTGTGGCGTGGTCTCCCGGGGCTGTTGCCCAAACGCAAGAGTTGCGACAGGTGTGGCCAAAACAGGGCGGAGGTCTCCCCTCCCTTGGCGGGAGGGGCTGGGGGAGGGGGTCGTAAGTACTTGAGAATTCAACACCCTCCCCTAACCCCTCCCATCGCAGGGAGGGGGACTCACGTCCTGCTCAATAGTCGCGTAGCTTGAATATTTTTTTGGGCAACAGCCCGACCCGACCGCGCCGCTCGATGCGACCGCAGGTCTCCAATTTGTTTTGACCGCCCTCCAAGGAGACCTTCGGTCAGGACCCGTGGCACGGTCGGGAGACCATGCCACAACGTCGGGAGACTGTGCCACAACACCGGGAGACCGTGCCACAACACAGACGGAATCCGATGGACTCTCGAATCTGGTGATCGGACGCGCCGTTCGTGTTCTTGGTGACAAGAATATCAACCTTTCCCGTAATTCTCGTTCAAGGGGGAGAAAGTGCAATCCATGAATCGTTTCCAGACGATCGAAGACCTGGATGCGTACCGCGAGGAACTCCTTCGGAACAGGGACCCCGACAGGATATACGTGACGGTGTGCGGCGGCACCGGCTGCAGCGCCTGGGGCGGAGACGCCCTGCGCCACGCCTTCACCGACGAGATTGCCAGGCAGGGTCTTTCCTCGAAGGTCGAGGTCAAGAAGACGGGGTGTCATGGATTTTGCGAAAGGGGCCCAATCACCGTGATCCTCCCCCAGGAAATCTTCTACCAGAAGCTGACGGTGGAAGACGTTCCCGAGGTGGTCCGGGAGACCATCATTCATTCAAATATCATCGGCCGCCTCCTCTATACCGATCCCAATACGCGCGAGAAGAGCATCTACGAGCACGAGGTCCCCTTTTACAGCAAGCAGAAGCGGATCGTCTTCGCCGACAACGGGAAGATCGACCCCACCGAAATCGACGACTACATCGGCCGCGGAGGGTATTCGGCGCTCACGAAAGTCCTGTCGGGCATGGGACCCGAGGAGGTGATCGACCTGGTCGAACGGGCCGGCCTCAGGGGGCGAGGCGGCGCGGGTTTTCCGACGGGCACGAAATGGCGCTTCGGGAGGAAGGCCCCCGGCGACGTGAAGTATATCATCTGTAACGCGGACGAAGGCGACCCCGGCGCGTTCATGGACCGCAGCGTTCTTGAGGGGAATCCCCATCTCGTGCTGGAAGGGATGATAATCGGCGCGTATGCGCTGGGCGCGAGAAACGGCTACGTTTACGTCCGCGCCGAGTATCCCCTCGCCATCGAGAACCTGAAGGTGGCCATCTCGCAGGCGGAGCAGCGGGGTCTTCTCGGCGAAGATATCCTGGGAAAGGGTCACTCGTTTCGCGTCCACATCAAGGAAGGGGCCGGCGCTTTTGTGTGCGGAGAGGAAACGGCCCTGATCGCCTCGATCGAGGGCAAGCGCGGCATGCCCAAAGCCCGGCCGCCTTTTCCCGCCCAGTCCGGCCTGTGGGGAAAACCCACCTGCATCAACAACGTCGAGACCTTCGCCAACCTGCGCGCCATCGTGCTCAACGGCGCGGACTGGTACGCCTCGATGGGGACCGAGAAGAGCAAGGGGACCAAGATCTTCTCGCTGACGGGCAGGATCAACAACACGGGTCTCGTGGAAGTCCCGATGGGGACGACCCTTCGGCAGGTGATCTTCGACATCGGCGGAGGCATCCCCAAGGGCAGGACGTTCAAGGCGGCCCAGATGGGCGGCCCATCGGGCGGCTGCCTGCCCCCGCGCTTCCTCGATCTTCCCATCGACTACGAATCGCTTTCCGCCGCCGGCTCGATGATGGGGTCGGGCGGCATGATCATAATGGACGAGAACACCTGCATGGTGGATATCGCCCGGTTCTTCCTCAGCTTCACCCAGAGCGAATCGTGCGGGAAATGCATCCCCTGCCGCCTCGGGACGAAGCAGATGCTCGAAATCTTGACCCGCATCACGCAGGGACGCGGCGTAAAGGGAGATGTCGAACGGCTACTCGAGATCGCGGCGTCCGTCAAGCGCTCGTCGCTTTGCGGTCTGGGCCAGACCTGCCCCAACCCCGTTATTTCAACGATTCAACACTTCCGGCATGAATACGACGCGCACATCGAGGACAAAAGATGTCCCGCCGCCGCCTGCGACGCCATGGTCATATCCGCCTGCCAGCATACCTGTCCGGCCGGAATCGATGTCCCCACCTATGTTTCCTACATTGCCGAGGGGAAATACATCGAAGCCACGGCGGTAATTCGCGAGCGCAACCCCTTTCCCGCGATCTGCGGAAGGGTGTGCCATCATCCGTGCGAGAGGAAGTGCCGCAGGGGCGAGGTGGATGAGTCGGTCTCGATCCGGGTTTTGAAACGCTTTGCCGCGGACTGGTATTTTAAATACGTCGAAGCGCCCCCGGCCCCCTTCCCGGTGACGAAGAAGGAAAAAGTCGGCGTCATCGGCGCGGGGCCGGCCGGTCTCACCTGCGCCTATTTTCTAAGGAAAATGGGCTACCAGGCCACGGTTTTCGAGGCCCTCCCGGTGGGCGGCGGCATGATGGGGGTGGCCATACCGGAGTTTCGCCTTCCAAGGGAAATCATCGACAGGGAGATTCGCCACATCGAGGCCTGCGGGGTCGAGATCCGCTACAACAGTCCGATCAACGTCAACCGGACGCTCGAAGACCTGCGCAAGGAAGGTTTCGATGCGGTCTTTCTCGGCGCGGGCGCCAATATGAGCCAGAAGATGGGCATTCCGGGAGAGGTCGACGGGATCGAGGGGCTCCACTACGGACTGAGCTTGCTGAGGGACATCAAGGTGGGCAAGAAGGTCCGGGTGGGCGAGCGGGTCGCGATTATCGGCGGGGGCAACACCGCGATGGATTCCGCCAGGGCGTGCCTGCGCCTCGGCGCAAAAGTGGTGGACCTCTATTACCGCAGGACCCGCGAAGAGATGCCCGTGGCCGATAACGAATACCTCGAAGCGGTCGAGGAAAACGTCAATTTCCACTTCCTTACCGCCCCGACAAGAATCGTCAGCGAGAACTGGAACGTGACCGGCCTGGAATGCATCCGCATGCGGCTCGGAGCGCCGGACGAATCGGGCAGGCGACGCCCGGTGCCCATCGACGGCTCGGAATTTTTCGTCCCGGCCGACACCGTTGTCCCGGCGGTCGGCCAGGCCCCCGACCTCTCGTTCCTGCCCCCCGAAATGAAGCTCGAACTCGCCCGGTGGGGGGCCCTCAAGGTCAATGCCAACACCCTTTGCACCAACGTCCCGTGGGTATTTGCCGGAGGGGATTTCGTCACCGGCCCCTCGACCGTCATCCAGGCCATCGCGGCCGGCCGGAGGGGGGCCATCGCCATCGACAAGCACCTGCGAAGCGACCCCTCGCGGGTGGACATCCCCGACGAGCGGCTCGAAGTGGTGTTCAGGATTGCGAGGGGACCGACTCCCGTACTCCAGTCGGTCGTCGAGGTGCGGGAAGGAAAGCCAACGGCGGACCCGAAGGCGGACAGGGACGAAAGCATGGAAATGAAACCGCGCTCCCCCGTGCCGGCCCTTGCGCCGGAGGAAAGGATCACCGGGTTCGAGGAGATCGAGCTCGGCTACTCGGAAGAACAGGCCAGGGAAGAAGCCCGACGATGCCTGCGGTGTGACCTCGAAAGATAGGAGGGTGCTCCATGATACGATCCATCACCAAGCAGAAACCTTTCGAGGAGGTCCTGGAACTCCTCGCCGGGCTGGACCGGATTTTCCTCGCGGGCTGCGGCACCTGCACGACCCTGTGCCGGACGGGCGGGATGCCCGAAGTTCTCGAAATGGCGTCCAGGCTCCGGGCAAGCGATAAGATCGTCACGGGTCACATGGTGGTCCCGGTGGCCTGCGATGAGCTTTCCCACGAGGCGATCGAGGAACAAAAGGAGGCCATAAGCCAATCCGAGGCCCTCCTTATCATGTCCTGCGCCTTCGGCGTCCAGACGCTGGCGCGCCAGATCGAGCTCCCGGCAATCCCCGCCGTGGACACCCTCTTTGTGGGAAAGGAAATGGGCCTCGGGAGGTTCGACGAGGTCTGCACCCAGTGCGGTTCGTGCGTGCTCGGGCTGACCGGCGGAATCTGCCCTGTCACGGCCTGCCACAAGGGCCTTCTCAACGGCCCCTGCGGCGGCACGAACAACGGCAAGTGCGAAATCGATCCCGATAAGGACTGTGCCTGGACCCTCATTTACAACCGGCTGAAAGAACAGGGGACACTGGACCTGATGAGGAAATACCAGGGCCTTCGCAATCACAACGTGGAACCCAAGCCCGGGAAGGTCCGGGTGCCCGTTGAATAAAAGGAGCATGGGGGATGGACAAGGACTTCAAAGAGGTTCTCGGTTCCGGTAAATTTGTCATCACGAGCGAGATCGGCCCGCCCAAGGGGACGAATCTCGATAAGATGATCCATCACGTGGACCTGCTCAAGGACCAGGTGGACGCCCTCAACGTGACCGACCACCAGAGCTCCGTCATGCGTTTCCCATCCCTTGGCGGCGCACTGATCGTGAAAGAGCGCGGGGGGGAGCCCATCCTCCAGATGACCTGCCGCGACCGCAACAGGCTGGCGCTCCAGGCGGACCTTCTTTTCGCCTACTCGCGGGGCATCCGGAATGTCTTGTGCCTCACGGGAGACGCCGTGGTGGTCGGGGACCACAAGCACGCCAAAGGGGTCTTCGACCTCGATTCCAGCCAGCTCCTGGCCGCCGTAAGGACCCTCGAGACAGGCAAGGACGTGGGCGGAAACGACCTCGACGGGGCGGTCCAATTTTGCGCCGGGGCCATAGTCACCCCGGAGGCCAACCCCATCGAACCGCAGCTCATCAAGTTCGAGAAAAAGATCCAGGCCGGCGCGGAATTCATCCAGACCCAGGCGATCTACGACCTCGAAAACTTCACGCGCTTCATGGACTATGCGCGCCCCTTCGGCGTGAAGGTCCTGGCCGGGATCATCCTTCTGACCTCGTGGAGGATGGCCGAATTCATGAACAAGAACGTCCCGGGGGTCATGGTGCCCCAGGCGCTGATCGACGAAATGAAGGCGGCCCCCAAGGGCGAGGCGCTCAAGACCGGAATCCGCATCGCCGGCCGCATGATCGCCCGCATCAGGGAAGAATCCATCTGCGACGGCGTCCACGTAATGGCCATCGGCCGCGAGGAACTCGTGCCCGATATCCTCCGGGAGGCCGGGATCGGGAACGGTAGCTGAGGGCCGTTGGGTTAAGCAGAGTGAAACCCGACGCTATTGGGGAACCGAAACGCCGTTCGTTGGGTTTCGCTCCGCGAAACCCACTGTACTTACCGTGGGGATGGGATATCGCAAGCTGAGGGAAACACCTTAATCCGAATCCACCGAGTAACGTTTGAGCATGGAGTAACCATCCTGATCCAACTCGTATACGCATGCCTCATCAGCAAGAAAAGCCTCCTTCACTTTGATCGTCCTGAGAATAACGATGTTATTCCGGGCGAGATTTTCTTGCATGGCCGCGCTACATTTTCTCAGTTCCACTCCCTCGTCGGCGACGGTTTCCATGCCTTCTCTATCCACCGTCTTTCTCCTGCACGAACATAAAACGATCACCACGGTCTTTCCGTCCCTGGTTGCCGCGGTCTTCATTTTGTACCCGTTGAGTTCGATCACTCGACTCGGCCCGCGCAAACCGTTACAGTCCTGATCCAGGCTAAACGGCCGGGTACAACTCATGCCGCTCTCCCATGTTTCAAAAAGCCCGCTCCGTGGCGGCTCTTTTGCCAATCCGAGTTCGGATGCAATGAGCATCGCCAATCCATCCGCCGCATCGATGATGTCTTTTTTGAAAAGCTCAGCCCCGTCAGCTCTGAATTTACTCACCACGTTCCCGGACCTGAACTGTTGATCGGACCTGATGGGTTTCTCCAGAAGAAGTTTTCCGTTTCTGACATCATAAACGGAGACCACGGCGTCGATTGCCGCGCTCGATTGCTCTCCGTCATAGACTGCAAGGCCATAGATGAGATCGATATTCATCAGGGTATCAATCCCCTGTTCACGCGCTTTCCCGAGGTAGTCCTCAACTCGAAAGATTTTCCCGGAGTGTTCCAGACAGATGATTTCATACCGTTGCGACAACCTTTGAACAAGATCTTGAGTCAGCAGGTTTCCCACAGGGTAAACCGGCAGAGCATCCGAGAGTTCCTCGATGCTTCCTTCCAAAGAATTGCGGGCCTTTACCTTTTGTGCGACCGTAACCACAAGCATCTCGGCCAAAAAACCCGCCGCGCCGTATTGAGGGAGTATTCCTCTGTACCGCACTCCGGTGTGGTCCAGCGCCCCCAGTTTATTCTGGGTGACCGACACCACCAGTCCGATGCGTTTGACGCCGGAGGTATCCTGAATCTTCAAGGGCTTGAGTGCGACACAGCCGACGAGAGCAGTGACCATTAATAGCGCAGCCAACAATCGACTCGTTTTTCCCATGGATTCCCCGTTTGCTTGTTTATCTTCGCTTTTTGGATATTTGTGCGCCCGGTATAGATCGGCTGGAAAAGTGACAAAAGTCGCCCTACGGACTTGAGTGGTCCCGGATACACTGTTGTCGCGGTTTGAGTCAGCCGGAAAGAATGGGGCGGCTCGTTCATGTTCGGCGCTGAATCTCACCGGTGGAAAATTGTATCCCTCTTCGACCTCCGCGACCCCCCGCTTCATTATTTTGGATTGTCGCTGAAATCGCAGTCTTAAAGCCCGCCGTTTGTATTTTTGAACACCCCGCTGCCACCTACTCCGGCATAGACAGTCTGTGGCGCCTTGGGATCAACGGCAAGAGGACCAACCCCAGTGTACGGCGGCAGGCCCGAGTTGACCGCAGTCCAGTTTGTCCCTCCGTTGGTGCTCTTGAATACGCCGCCGTATGTTCCGGCATAGACGGTCTGCGGAGTTAGAGGGTCGACGGCAAGGGCATAAATATCATTATATATCAGGCCATCGTTGACGGGAGTCCAGCTCGTACCGCCGTTGGTGCTCTTGAATATGCCGCCGAAATCAGTTCCGGCATAGACGGTCTGCGGAGTTAAAGGGTCGATGGCAAGAGAGTTAATCCGAGTGCTTGTCAGGCCTGAATTGACAGGGGTCCAGCTTGCACCACCGTTGGTGCTCTTGAATATGCCGTGCGGGGAGGACAGGGCATAGACGGTCTGCGGATTCTTGGGATCAATGACAAGAAGACTGATCGTACTGTATGGCGGCAGACCAGTGTTGCCTGCGGTCCAGCTTGTACCGCCGTTGGTACTTTTGGATACGCCGTGGTATATTCCAACATAAACTGTTTGCGGAGTCTTGGGATCAACGGCAAGAGAATCGATCCACGAATTTTGCAGGCCCGAGCTGATCTCATTCCAACTTGTACCGCCGTCGGTGCTCTTGAATACGCCGTCGTCCGGAGTACCCACATAGACGATCTGCGGAGTCACGGGGTCGATGGCCAGAGCGCTGATATATCTTTCTTCCCCGTACCAACCGCTGAGTTTGAGCTTGGTCCAGGTTTTACCGCCGTCTGTGCTCTTGAATATCCCTCTTTCCGAAGTTCCCGCATAGATGGTCTGCGGATTTGCAGGGTCGAGAGCAAGAACACTGACATAGGTAGTAGATGGCAGGCCCGTGTTGACCTCGGTCCAACTGGTCCCACTGTTGGTGCTTCTTGATACACCATCGTCATAAGTTCCGGCATAAACAGTTTGTGGAGCTGCGGGGTTTACGGCGAGACATGTGATATGACCGGTTGCCAGGCTCGAGTTGACAGGGGTCCAGCTTGCGCCGCCGTTGACGCTCTTGTATACGCCTTTTCCGTCGGTTCCGGCATAGATCGTCTGCGGCGACACGGAGCTTACTGCAAGAGGAAGTCTATAGGCTTCAGGAAGGCCGGATGTGGCCATAGTCCAGCTTTTGCCGCCATTGGTGCTCTTGAATACGCCGTCATAAGTCCCAATATAGAGGGTCTGCGGACTTACTGGGTTTAAAGCAAAAGAAAGGATATTATTTGCGGGGCTCGAGTTGACCGGGGACCAACTGGTACCGCCGTTGGTGCTCTTAAATAGGCCCGCCCATTCAGTTACTGCATAGACGGTCTGTGGGTTTACGGGGTTGACGGCGAGAGATATGATCCCGCTGTCTGGCAGCCCCGAGTTTATCGGGGTCCAGCTTTTGCCCCCGTTGGTGCTCTTGCATACGCCGTCCGTGTTAGATCCGGCATACACGGTTTCTGGAGTTACGGAGTCGACGGCAAGAGAAACAGTATTAACTGTCGAAGTGAGCCGAGTCCAGTTAGTACCGCCGTTGGTGCTCTTGAAGACGCCCCAACGAGTTCCGGCATAGACGGTCCGCGGATTTGCAGGGTTGACGGCAAAACACTCCACACGAACGATGGACAACTCGCCCGAACTGGCGAGGGTCCAGCTTGCACCACCATTGGTGCTCTTGTATACACCTCCGGTTTCAGGTCCGGCATAGACAGTCTGCGCGGTTGCGGGGGCGATAGCTAGCGAAAGGATCGAAGTGGCTGTTAGGCCCGAGTTTATCGGGGTCCAGGTTGTGCCGCCGCTGGTGCTTTTGAACACGCCTCCGCCGTCGGTTCCTGTATAGACGGTCTGCGGGATGACCGGGTTGGGAGCAAAAGACTTGACGCAGTTGTTTGTCAGGCCAGAGTTTACCGGCGTCCAACTTGTGCCGCCGTTGGTGCTTTTGAATTCGCCCCCGTTTTCCGTACCGGCATAGATCGTCTTCGGATCCGCAGGATTGACTGCAAGGGAATTGATACGATTGTCCGTCAGGCCAGTATTGGCCGGGGTCCAGCTTTTGCCGCCGGTGATGCTCTTGAATACGCCCCCGAAATCGGTCCCGGCATAGATGATCTGCGGGTTTGCAGGGTTGACGGCAATAGAATAAACGGCAGGGGCGGCGTTACCCCCTAGCAGGTCCCTGTTGACCTGGGTCCAGCTTGCACCGCCGTTGGTGCTCTTGAAGACGCCCCCGCCGATGGTTCCGGCATAGATGGTCTCCGGAGTTACGGGGTCGACGGCAAGAGCGGCTATGTAAGGGCATGTCAGGCCCGAGTTGACCGGTTTCCACTTTGCGCCGCCGTTGGTGCTCTTGAATACGCCACCTCCGTCGGTCCCGGCATAGATGGTCTGAGGGGTTGCCGGGTCCACGGCAAGAGATTTAATAAGGGGGTTTGTCAGACCTGAGTTTACCGGGGTCCAGGCTGTGCCGCAGTTATTGCTCTTGTATACGCCGTTGCCGTCGGTCCCGGCGTAGATGGTCTGCGGGGACACGGGGTTGTAGGCAAGAGCAAATATATTGGTCCCCGGAAGGCCCGAGTTGACCGCAGTCCAGTTTGTGCCCCCGTTGGTGCTTCTGTATACGCCGCCGTTGGTCCCGGCATAGATGTTCCACTGGGTGACTGGGGTGATTGCAAGAGAGGTGATACTGCCACCATCCGGACCGATGCCTTTCCATTCCGCGTGGGAAGTGGCTGCGGGGAAAAGGCAAGCCAGGTTCAGGATCAGTAGAAAAAACACGATGGAAATTGGATGCATTCTTCCAAGCTTCGGGGTCCGCAACGCCGCCACGCACATGATAGTCTCCAAAGGTAAGCCGTTTGATCGGGAAATGGATGCAGGGATTGAAGAAGGGCATTCTACGCCATAAAGAGTAATAAATCCAGCATAGAAGTTGGTTTCCAAATAACGACTTTTCCGTCAATCCGGCTTTTTACTCGTCCCATCACTCGTGCGCCGGGATGCAAGCACACACTGCCGTGGTCTGCAAGTCTCCAACGAATCTTAAATCCCCGATGAACTTCTTGAACCGGATTTGGGCTGATATATAGAGCATGGCAGCTTCTTCTATTACTCAGCCCGATCCGCATTTCAAGGCGGGCAGTCTGCAAGTTCGGGGCGAGCTCGCCTACAAGTTCGGGGCGGGGGTTTGGAAAGAGGTGCTCAGGGCCTTGATTGTTTGGGCTGCGTCGCTTGCTTTGATCACGAGCGAGATGGAAGACATGACGCAGCTTAGGGCCAGGGGGGAGATGCCGGAGTTTCTCAGGCAGCTTGCGAGGGCGTCGGCGATGCCGTAGCGGTCTCCGAAGTGGGGGCCGTGGAGGAAGAGCACCAATACCGGACCGAGGCGCGAAAGGTCGCGGTCCTGTATTTTTTCATGGAAGATTTGCGTTGCTTTGTCGCGATGCTCGGCCGCCAGGCAGAAGGCGAAATTAATTCCACCTTCTCCGGTGGACGGGCCGGACACAAGGAAGGACATCTCGATGCGCGATTGGCCCAGGTCGAGGAGGGCCTTCCCGAAATCCCCAAGGAGATCGAGCGGCAGGGCCACATTCCATAGGTCGAGGCCATCGAGCCGACTCAGATCGTAGACATGGATCACATCTTCGTGGTACCTGCACCTGACTTCCGGACCAGTGCCTTCCTGCGCCCGCGAGGCGCTCTGCCACTCGCGATACGACTCGCAGGCGGGAAACGAGAAGGCGTCAAAGACCCGCTCCATCGCGGCGTGAAGGTCCCGGGAGGAAATAACGACCGTGATGGCCGAAGGAGACGAGGCAAAGCCGTGCGGTTTGACGCCGCCGTCGTTGAGCGAGCCGATCAGGGCGGCCGTTACATCGGGCCTCTTATCGTGCGGGAAGACGGATATCCTGCAAACCGCCTCGATCACATTCCACGCGCACCCGACCCGGCCCGCGTCGGGGTGAACGAATGAGGTCAGCGACGTTGCGCTCCTCGCCGAGACGGCCGTCATCGATTCGCCCGTACCGATAGGGGCCGCATACGCCACCAGGCCCATATTGATCCGGTGGGCCGCCAGGCCCGAGCAGATATCTTCCAGTGCGTCGGTGTTGCGGCACAGCGAGGACACATAGGCCCGGTTTTCTAAGACTTTAATGCCGCCAAGTCTGATCCTGGACATCAGCGCAGTCCCGACTTCCCGCTCACCGTTCACTGCTTGCGGTTACTCTTCACCGCCAATATTCACCGCTCACTCTTCACTGTTCACCCTTCACCGCTCACTCTTCACTGTTTTACTAGGACAGCCTCTCGATTGCTTCCAGCAGGCTCTGGGTATCGACCGGTTTGGGAATATAGTCGTCGGCTTCGGTGGCCATGCCGTCGGCATGCGAGTAGGTGGTGGTCGGCACGGCTTCTCCCACCGCCGTGAGCAGGATGATCGGGATGTCCCTGGTGTCCTTGTTCTTTTTGAGTTCGGCGCAGAGGACGTAACCGTTTTTGCGGGGCATCATCACATCCAGGACGAGCAGGTCGGGCGCGCGTTTCCGGATGGATTCCTCGCCCTCGATACCGTCATAGGCCTTCCCCACTTCATATCCCTTGCTTTCGAGCATAAGGCCGACGGTTTCAACCATGTCGGGGTCATCGTCAACGATCAGCACATACTTTTTTTCCATGTCTCGGCCTCCTAAAGCATTATCTGTAAATGTTAACAAGATGGGACGAGCTTATCACGCGGGCCCTTCGACCGCTCGACTACCGCAGTACGGGCAGGAGGACGTGAAAAGTTGTCCCAATACCGGGCTGACTCTCAACCTTAATGAATCCTCGATGAGATTCGACGATTCCCCTTACAATGGCAAGGCCCAGACCCGTCCCCCGCACCTGCCTTGTCCTCGGGTGCTTGACTCGATAGAATTTATCGAAAATCTTGGGAAGTTCCTCCGGATCGATCCCTACCCCGGTATCGCTCACCAACACATCGAGATAATCTCCCTGGGAAACAGCGGATACGACAACCTCCCCGCCATCCGGCGAGTAATTGAGGGCGTTGCTGATCAGGTTGGTAAACAACTCTTCCATGTTCCGGGGATCGGCCTGGATGAGCGGAAGGTCCGCGGGAAGCGCGAGCCTGATCGCGACATTCGCGCTTTCCGCCCGCGGCGTCATCAACGCAATGGTGCGTTCCAATATTTCCCCCAATCGGAGGGGCGCCTGTTGTTCAAATCCATGGCCGCTCTCGATCTTGGCCACATCGAGCAGGTCGTTTATGAGATCGAGCATGCTCTCGATCTTGAGCCGGGAACGGTCCAGGAGGTCCTTTTGCTTTTCGAGCAGTTCCCCGGCCAGGCCTTCAAGGAGCACGCTCAGCAACTGCTTGATGGAAGCCAGGGGGGAGCGCAGCTCGTGGGAAACCGTCTGGACAAAGCTTGACTTTATCTCATTGAGCTCCTTAAGAGCGGTGATATCCTGAAAAACGGTGACGGTGCCCAGGACCCCGCCGCTGAATCCGGGGATGGGGGCCGAGATCGCCTGGATATACTTGCCTCCCCGGCGAAGCTCCCTGGAAGTCAGACCGGTCTTTTCACCGCCCGAATCCAATATACCCCTGATGCTTTTCACCAGACTCTCATCCGCGAAACAATCCGACACGGCGGCGTGTTCGGCCGGGGGCGTCGAGAATTCGAACAACCGCGTAAGGGCCGGATTGTGCAACACGATCTCGAGGTCCCGATTGGTGACCAGGACCCCATCCGCCATGCAATTGATGATCGTCGCGATCCGGCTTTTTTCCATCGCCAGATCGTAGAGATTGCGGATCTGCTCTTCCTGGAGCTTGCGAGCGCGGCGCTCGAGGGTCAGCTTCTCCAGCGCTCTCCTTACGATCAGGCACAGGTGATCGGCCCTGAAGGGCTTGGTTATGAAATCGTAGGCGCCCCTCTTCATGGCTTCGACCGCATTGGCCACCGTGCCGTGGCCGGTGATGACGACCAGGGGAAGATCGGGGTATTTGCCCCGGACTTCTTCGAGCACCTCGAAGGCCCCCATTACCGGCATCACGAGGTCGCACAAGACGAGGTCCATCGGTTCGGCCGAGAGCAACCCCAGCGCTTCCCGGCCGTTTGCCGCCGTCAAAACCCTGTATCCTTCCAGGCACAGAAGGCGGCGGCAGCCGTCTCTTATGACCTTTTCGTCATCAACGACAAGAATAGAATGGACACCGTCAGCCTTCATACTTCTGCCAACTTCCCGTCATTAAAAAATTCGGCGGCGGTCTCGGCTGCCCGTTGTCACCTGAGGAGAAGCTAAAACGGGATCTCGGATAACCTGGGAGGCGGAGGAAGCTTTTCGACCGCGCACTTGATAACCGAGAGCAAATAATCGGGCCGGAATGGTTTGGTGATGAACTCGTAGGCCCCCCTGCTCACGCATTCGGAGGCGTCCTGGCTTGTGCCGTGCCCTGTGAAAACAATGACGGGCAGGCCGGGATAAGCAGTCCCGACCACGTCGAGCACCCCGATGGCCCCCATTACCGGCATCTTGAGGTCGCAGAGCACAACGTGGATTTCCTCCGCACGGATGATATCCAGGGCCTCCCTGCCGCTCTCGGCGGTAAGCACCCGGTAGCCCCTCGAGGTTAGAATGCGCCTCAGGCCTTCCCGGATCATTTTCTCGTCATCCACGATCAGTACTGTCAGCATCTGTCACGAGAACTCGATTGTTTTTTCGGGCCCCTCGAGCGGGAGTATGAGCGTGAAAAGGGCCCCGCCCGAAGGCGCGTTGGCGCCCTCGATGCTGCCCCCGTGCTGCTGAATGATGCCGTAGGCCACGGACAGTCCGAGTCCCGTGCCCTCGCCCGGAGGTTTGGTGGTAAAGAAAGGATCGAAGAGCTTGTCAACAATATCGGACTTAATTCCCGGACCCGTGTCCCAAAATTGCAGAACAACCTGCTCGGAAGCCGGATCGAACCTGCTGGTCACGGTGATCTTGCCCTTCCCGCGCATCGCGGTCCCGGCATTGATAATGAGGTTGGTGAAAACCTGCTGGAGCTGGCTCGGATCGCCCATCATCCAGGGGATACTGGGGTCGAGCTCGAGCACGAACTCGACATCATGGAAAAGCGCCTGATGCCCCAACAACTCGACGGACCGGTTAATAACGGTGTTGATGTCGTATGCGACCCTCTGGCCCGCCGACTGCCTGCTGAAGTCCAAAAGGCGAGTCACGATCTGCTTGCACCGCAGGGTCTGGTTGATGATTTCCTCGAGGTCCTCGCTCCACTGCGGATTGTGCGCCAGGTCCTTCGAGAGCATGTCGGCATAGATCAGGATGCCGGACAGGGGATTATTGATTTCATGCGCAACTCCAGCGGCCAGTCTGCCGACCGAGGCAATCTTTTCGGCCTGCATCAGTTGCACTTTCGCATCTTCGAGTTCCCTGCGTATCTTGAGGTGTTCCCTGAGATCGGAAAATATGCCCACGGTCCCGATTTCCCGGTCCTCTTTCTTGATGATCGCGGCGGAGAAGTTGACGGGCACCTGCTCACCGTCTTTTCGGATAAGATTTATGCGCGTGGATGTGAGTTTGCCGGGCGGCCCGTACCCGCCGTTGCGTAACCGCCGCATGATGTCCCGTGTGAGTTCGGGGCTGGCGACTTTGAAAAGGCCCTTCGGGTCGGCCAGTATCTCTTTGGCGTTGTAGCCAAGAATCCGTTCGGCCGAATCATTAAAGATCAGCACCTTCCCTTTGGTATCCGCGACCACTATTCCATCGGCAGAACTCATGATGATGTTCTGCAGAAAACTGTTGGCGCTGAAAAGCTGACGTTCGATCTCGATATGCTTTGTCAAATCGTGAAAGTACATGCAGGTTATCAGGCTTTGCCCGACCCGCGCCACGACGATGCTGGTTTCGAATACGCGGTCCTCCCGCTGCTCGCCCCCGGCGGGCTTTATCGTGCTGCAGAAACGCACCTGCTGAAAAGTTTCCGTGTGAACTTTCTGCACCAGCTCACGCGTGATGTCTAAATGCTGGAAAGGAAGGATCTCTTTCACGTCTTGGCCGATAAGCTCATCCTTGGGCTGTTCGAATATTTCCGCCATCTTCGAGTTGGCATAAATCACCCGGTCGTTTTCATCGAGCATCAGGATGCCTTCCTGAGTGATCTCGACGACCATCCGGATCTTCTGTTCGGCTTCGAAAAGAGGCGTAATATCCCGCATGGCCTTGAATCCGCCGATCACCCTGTTTTCCGCGTCGGTGATCATCGAGCAATGAACCGCCACGGGGATATTCCTTCCTTCCCGATCTATGACAAAGCGGCGCACTCCGGCGATATGAATCCTTTTCTCCATCGCCTGCCTGACCAGACACTCGTCCGTATGACAGTGCGGGGTGCGCAGCAACTCGGCGCAGGTCATCCGGTTGACCACCTCAGCGGCCCGGTATCCCGTCAACCTTTCGAGATGCTCGTTCATGTAGGTGATTCTCAGGTCCGTGTCCACGGTGAAGAAGGCCAGGGGGAAGTTACTGATGACGCTGGAAAAAATCTGACCCAGGATATTATTTTCCGACT
This sequence comes from Syntrophobacteraceae bacterium, assembly GCA_049300095.1. Lineage (GTDB taxonomy): Bacteria > Desulfobacterota > Syntrophobacteria > Syntrophobacterales > Syntrophobacteraceae > SbD1. The sequence continues at coordinate 2,773 of JBAQYM010000240.1, read as the reverse complement.
TCGAGGGGACCGTCGGGACCTCGCGCAATATGGCCACGAACCCCGAGGGTTCCCCATTACCGTCGATTGCCGTCTGGGCGGACAGGGAGAAGGGCAGCCAGTCCCCCGCATGGCCTCTCACAAGGACCCGAACGGCGCTCGAGCTCTTGCCGCTGAGAAGCCCTTCGATCAGAGGTCCTTGTATGTCTTCGGCATCCGCGCGCAAGAATTCGGATAAAAAGAGGGGGGCGTCTTCCCCGGCGGAACAGCCCGTCAGGCTTTGCGCGGCATTGTTGAGAAACGCCGCCATGCCCCGCGAATCGGCCACCACCACCGGGTCGGGGAACTCGTTGAAACAACGCCGGAAAAACTCTAAATCCAATCTCTTATCGCGCCCGGCCTCCTGGGCGCGACTCACGGTTCCGGATATCTTTTCCACAGGTTCGGGACACATTTCTCAATCTCTTGGTTGAATGCACCTCGCGCCTTGTTCTCTCGCAGGGCCTTTCCGAGCAAGCGGCTGGCATGGGCAGGAAGTCTGGCGATTCGGAATATCAGATTGGGCGATAAAGATTTGCAACTTGACAATATTCTTATACAGCAAAACGCATAACTAACGAAGAACAAAAATTTGGCGCGCCCTGAAGGAAGATGGCGAGAGACCGGTCAATTGCGGAGCCTCGGTAAATGAGGGGACCTCGGTAGGTTGGGTTAAGCGTAGCGAAACCCAACAATGCGTCACATCGGTCACTCCATTCCCACTTCAGTAGCGAAACCCAACAATGCGTCACGTCGGTCACTCCATTCCCACTTCAGACCCACAATCCAGGGTCATACTCGACGCCCAGTTCACATCGTAAATCCCTTTACGCACATAACGGTGAAAACTGGAGTAAGCCCAATCTTTCGGGGCATTCACAATGCCGTGTTTTACGGGATTGTAATGGATATATTCCACGTGCCTGGCAAAATCCGTTTCATCCCTGATGACGTGTTCCCAAAATCGGCGCTGCCAAATTCCACGTTCACCTTTTTTCAGCCGCGAAGCCGTTTTCTCGGTGCCACACTCAGTACTACAGCTCTTACTGAAAAATCTCTTTATCAAACGCCAACGAGTCGAAAAATCAGCATCTTCTTTGGGCAACGTCCATATGCAATGCAGATGGTCCGGCAAGATCACAATTGCATCGATCTCGAACGGGTGAGCCGCCATTACCTGGCGGAAAGATTTCCGCAATAGATCCACATTGACAGGAGTTGAAAAAATATGTTGCCTCCCATGTGTCACCACCGTAAAAAACAGGGTGCCGCCATTTATGCAGGCTCTTCTGCATTGCATGGCTCCCACCTTTCGAAAGGTGCAAGGGTCGCATTGGGAGATGTTGGGTTTCGCTCCGCTTAACCCAACCTACACGTTAGCTTAACCGAACCTCCGCTCCGCCACGTTAGCTTAACCGAACCTCCGCTCCGCCTATGTGAACCATATTGCGCTTAACTCAACTTTAACCCGACCCGCATTGGCTGCAATCATCGGATGGCCAGGCAACCTCTTCTCATGCCTGCGCTTTGAGGGACCGCTTTCCCGCTTCGCGCCGGGCGTAGGTCGCAGCTTCCAATCCGGCGACGCATCCCTCGCCCACGGCCTTGGCCATTTGCCACGGAGGACCGCAGATGTCTCCCGCCGCGTAAAGGCCCGGGACGTTGGTTTCCTGCTTCTTGTTGGTGATGATGAAGCGCATGGTTTCGGTATCCAGCGCCACATCGAGCATGGCTGTGAGTTCGAGCGCCCCCTTGGCGCCCAATTCTATAAAGACCCCGGCAACGTCGAGTTTTCCGCCGTCATCCAGCAGGACGCCATCGACCTGCGAGTTTCCGAGGATGGCCTTGACCGATCTCTCCTTGTGGACCTGGATGCTGCTGCACTCGACCTGGTACTTGAGATTTTCCGCGACTTCCAGGTCACGGCAGATCAGGTGGACCTCGCCGGCAACGAGCAGGAGGGTGAGCGCGCCGAAGGCCGCCGCGCTCCCTTCCCCGACGACCGCCACCGCCTGGTTTCGGAAAAAGTTCGCGTCGCAGTCAACGCAGTAGCTGACTCCCTTCCCCAGGAGTTCTTTTTCACCGGGCACGTTGAGCCGATTTCTCGATACCCCCATGGAAAGGATTATGGACCAGGCAAGCAGGGCGCCTCCCGATTCGAGTTTGACCAGGAATCGGCCGTCTTCGCCCCGCTCGATCCCCAGGACGTCCTCGTCAAGAAGGGTCGCCCCGAACTTCTTCGCCTGCTCTCTTCCCTCGGTAAGCACCTTCTCGCCGGTGAGCGTGCTGTTCATGCAACAGTAGTTTTCGATATGGGCCTTGAAGAGCGAGCTGCTCCGGATCCTGCCCAGGACTGCCGTCCTCACCCTCGTACGGGCCGCGTGCACGGCGGCCTGCAGTCCGGCGGGGCCGCTGCCGAGAATTACAACGTCGAATTCGGTCGGATTTCCATTCATCATTTTCTCCTCAGGGGGGAGTCCGGGCGGGCATCAACCCCGCCCAATCGTCATTATTTCAACTCACAGCATACCGGCCAAACTCTTCTTTTGGAAGCAATTTTCGGCCCGCTCCGGATCGCTTGTCATAGTCGGGCGTTGCCTGTATAAAGTTGACTCCGCACGGTCATGTTCTTAGGGACTACGAACTTACTATTCTACCGTTTTAGGATAGATCGTTATGTCCCAGTTCGGGAGCGTCGGAGAACGCAGCAGCCGTTGTTCGAGTTGCGCCTTCTCCTTCTTGCATAGGCTGACGC
>JBAQYM010000239.1:0-3764 GCA_049300095.1 Syntrophobacteraceae bacterium | reverse complement strand
GCGTTCATCCAGCACCGGGGCCAATATCTGATATTTCCTTCGTACTATTTTTATTACGTCCTCATTTCGCATGAGGATATTATCCGATATCTTTACGACTTGTTCAACTTATTTTTGGACAGGTCCTTAGTGTCCCGCGCGGTTACCGTCCGAAAAATTATGGCACGCTCAAGGATACGCTCAAGGATAAATAGGGTTTTTATGCCACGTCAGCAAGCGGTAATGGTCTTCTTCATGACGCCTCTGGAACTGGCTGCAAAGCATCGCTCACTGCCTTGGGGTTTCGAGCGATAACCGTGAGATATGCTCTTGCCGCGGCATCAGGTTCTTTGCGGTTTTGCTCCCAATCGCGTAGTGTGCCAAGCGGAATGTGAAACTTTGCCGCAAATTCTTCCTGACTAAAACCAAGAGCGCGGCGAATAACGCTTACCCGTGATGTGCGTTTCATGCGCCCTTCGTTTTCAGGCGTGATCGGCTGTGCGTCGGGATCGCTCACCGCAACCGCATGGCGTTGCGCCTCGGTCATTTCATCAAAGCGTTTCCAATTATGCTTGGTTGGCATTTTCTTCGTGGTATCTGCGTTTTTCATGGGGTTCGGCTCCTCTGGCCGAGATAATGCCAATTCCTCTCCCCTCTCATGGTGTAAGCGACATACAGCAGGCGATTTTCCACCATGCCGATAATCACATAACGGTCTTCACCATAGGGTACGCGTTCATCGAGCCATTCGACGACAAACGCATCTTTGAACACGTCCCGGGCCGCCTCAAAACGGACGCCATGCGAGGCATAGTGTGATGCCGCTTTGTTGTCGTCCCATTCGAAAAAGCCATCATTCATAATGTACTGCTTAGCCGTAGCATTGTCAACTACTCAGCCTCCTCCTCAGCCGCCTCAAGCGCCCCGTGCGGGCAGACCGCGACGCAGACGCCGCAGCCCGTGCACGCCGACTCGTCGATTCGCACCGGCAGCTTTTCGCCTTGCGGGCGGATGGCGGGGCATTCGAACTGTTTGACGCAAAAATCGCAGCCCTTGCACTTGTCGGTCACGGTGATCCTGGGGCGGGAATCGGTGATGGGGTAGGTGCGGTCCATGAGGCAGGGGCGCTTCGAGATCACGACCGCGATGCCGCCGTCGCCGGCTTTGGCGTGTTTGCCGGCAGATCGTAGGATTTTCGTAAAATTCTTTACGTCGTAGGGGTCGGCTTCTTCGAGGAATTTTACCCCGCACGCGCGGACGATTTCCGGGATCGAGAGGGTCGGGACGGGCCGCCCGTCGAGGTTTTTCCCGAGGGCGGGGGTGGGCTGGCGGCCGGTCATGGCGGTCGTGCTGTTGTCCATGATGACAAGGACGAAGCGCGCGCCCTGGACGACGGCGTTTATCAGGGCCGGGATGCCGGAATGGAAGAAGGTGGAATCGCCGATTGTGGCGCAGATGGCCGGATAGTCCTTGCGGCCCGCGCTGAAGGAGTGATAGAACCCGGCGGCCTGGCTGATCGAGGCCCCCATGCAAAGCACCGTGTCAACCACTCCGAGGTTGAGGCCGAGCGTGTAGCAGCCGATATCTCCGGGGTAAATGCCCTTGGAGAAGACCTTTTTTACGGCAAAAAAGGCGGCCCGGTGGGGGCACCCGGCGCAAAGCGTGGGACGCCTTCCCGGAGACGCCGGCGCATCGATCGGGGCGGCCGGGGGCAGGCCCAGGAAACTGCGAACGATGCCTTCAACCGTTTCGGGCAGAAGCTCTCCGGCGGAGGGCACATCTCCCGACAGGCGGCCGACCACCTTGACCCTGTCCTGGAACTGAAGCTCGATTACCGGGTCGGTTTCCTCGATGACGAGGATGCGCCCGTAGCGCGCGAAAAGATCTTCGGTGAAATTCTTCGAGAGCGGGTAGGGCATCATCACCCGGTAGACCGGGACGGAGTCCCAGAGGCCGAGGTCGGTCAATACTTCCTGGAGATATGTGACAACGGCCCCCGATCCCACGATGCAGACGGGACCGGGCGCATCCGGCGACGGGAGTCTTGCCGCGTTCAGCAGGCGCGGCAGGAATTCTCCATCCTCGGAGATTTTGCGGATCTTATCGTTTAGCTCCCGGTGAAGTATCAGCCGGAATTTCGGGGTGGCCGCCCAGCGCGGGGGATTTTTCTCGAAGAGAGGGAAAGCCGCTTTCCGTGCGACGGGACCCGTTTCAATGTCCTGGCGCGCATGGCATACCCTCGTGGTCGGGCGGAGCATCACGGGAATTTCGTAGCGCTCGGAGAGCATGTAGGCCGCCGCCGCCATCTCGCGGGCATCGGCGGGAGAGACGGGATCGAGCACGGGCACCTTTGCCATTACGGCATAAAAACGGCTGTCCTGCTCGGTTTGCGAGCTGTGCGGGCCGGGGTCGTCCGCCGAGATGAGGATGAACCCGCCTTTTACGCCCGTGTAGGCCGAACTCATGAGCGGGTCGGCCGCGACGTTCAGTCCCACTTGCTTCATGACCGCCGCCGAGCGGGCGCCGGTATAGCTGTTCGCCAGCGCCACCTCGTAGGCGACCTTTTCGTTTATCGACCATTCGAGGTGGAGTTTGAGGCCGTTTTCCGTCCTTATCCGGGCGAGCGCCCCAAGGATTTCCGACGCCGGGGTCCCGGGATAGGACGCCGCGACCGTGCACCCCGATTCCGCGAGTCCCAGCGCGATAGCTTCGTTGCCCAGAAGGATTTTCCTCTCGCCCACCACGATCTCCTTGATCTCGATTACATGGATTTTGGAATAAAAACAAAGGGTCGCGGAAAATTAACAAAGGTGGGACATGCGGTCAAGGATGAAACACCCCTTGCGAGCGGAAGCCTTTTGAAGGTAGCGGTTCATTGACCGGTGTGGGAAAAGCGATCTGCCCCGATCGTTGCAAGAACCTCGGCGGCCAGGTCCGCGATGCGGCGGGGTTTGAGTTCTCCGTCCGAGTAGATGTGGAGTTCCGCTTCGTCCTTGAGGAGGGGTTCCAACAAGGGGCCGAGATGCTTGCGGGTCTCGCAGGGATTGGGCGCAGGAAAGTCCAGAAAACCAAGGCCCCAGACCGCAAGCCCTCTTTTTACCGGATCGGCCGAGCTTAGCTGATCGATGATAAGCTCCACGGACCCCCGCACCAGTTCCGGCCGCGCCTGGGCCAGCCTCCCGATGCCCCAGAGAACCCCCCGTTCGAGCAGGTCGTTTTCCAGGGGATTTCCGCACTCATCGATATAGGAGAGCAGGATGCAGTAATACTCGCGGGCGAGTCCTTCGTCGACGGCCATGATCTCGCCCATCGCCTCGGGAGCGCCCCATCCGATACCGCCCGATTCGTCGTTGAGGCTCCACATGAGCCGTCTCATGATGTTTCGGGCGGATTCCGCCGAGTTTTGCGCCATGCGGGAAACGACGAGTCCCACGGCGCGCACCGCCCTCCACCGGATGAGTTCATCGGTTGCGTAGAGGAAGGAGAGCAGGGGGCTCACGAGCTTTTCCGGAGGGATGTCGATTTCTTCCAGGACATGTTCAAAGTCCGGCGAGGCGAGAATAGACCGGAGAAGGGCTCTTGCCGCGAAGCCCCCGGCTGATTTCGAGCGGACCACGTCACATTTTGGGCGCATGGACAAGTCCTCCACCGCAGTACCTCATGTCCCGATGGGACACCCTAACAGTGTGCTGAAAAAGTCTTCTTGATAACCGGAATTGGGCCTGAGATCGGTACGTTCGTCATTCCGGCGAAAGCCGGAATCCAGGCTCCATCGGTCCCAATCT
>JBAQYM010000238.1:0-11891 GCA_049300095.1 Syntrophobacteraceae bacterium | reverse complement strand
CCGGCAGGCTGGAAAGCCTGCCCCACGTCCGAGGTCACCGGTTGCATTAAGTTGACCGTTTGGCCATATTGAAGGCCCGGGCGATAAACCCGTTAAGTAGACGGGCATGGGTTTCCGCCGGAATGACGAAATTGGTATTTCCATGCCGTTTCTTCATATCCACAAAGAAACTTTTTCAACATGCCGCCACAGACGCCGATCCGGCCGGCAAGCCGTTAGGGAGGGAAGCATGCAGTACAGTGAGGGCAAGGTGGGGCGCGTTTTTACACTCAGGCTCGATACCGGGGACCGTTTGCCCGATACCATCGAGGAGTTTGCGCGAGATCACGGAGTCACCCGTGCGATGGTGATCTACGTCGGCGGCTCGGGCGAAGGCAGCCGGGTCGTGGTCGGCCCGGAAGAAAACCGGGGCGAGGCCATTGTCCCGATGGTCCACGCCCTGGCCGGGCGGCGGGAAGTCCTGGGGGTGGGGACGCTGTTTCCGAAGGAATCCGGCGAACCGGTCCTTCACATGCACGCGGGGTTTGGCCGGGAAGGAGATGCGACCGTCGGGTGCGTGCGCGCCGGGGTCAACGTCTGGCTCGTCGGGGAAGTCGTCATCCTCGAGATCCTCGGGGCCGGCGGTGAGCGCGCCATGGACCCGTCGGGCCTGGTGCTGCTGACATTCAAGCAGTAGGGTTACAGAACGGGCCGCCGTTGTCGTTCGAACCATGGTCCGCAATTCACGTCACTTCTGCCTTGCCGCCCTTGCCGTTCGAACCAGGGCCCGCAATTCACATCACTTCTTTCTCTCGTCCAGCACGCTTCGGACCATCACGGCAAGTTCTTTCAAAACGACGGGCTTCATGAGGAACCCCTGAATTCCGAGGCTCTTGGCTTTTTCCCGGTCCATCTTTTCACTGAATCCGGTGCAAATGATGACGGCGAGATTCGACCGGACCTTGTAAAGCTCCCTGGTGAGGTCGGCGCCCGTAAGACACGGCATGGTCATGTCGGTTATCACCAGATCGAACGGGTCTTCTTTGGGTTGATGACGGATCGCCTCCAATGCGTCGACGCCGCTGGTTCGAAATTCAACACAGTATCCCAGTCGTTCCAACATTTGCTTTGCGGTTTTTGCCAATACGGGCTCATCATCAACAACAAGGATGCGCTCCCGTCCACGGGGAAGAGGAGCGTCCACCATGGCCGGCTGTTCCGCCGCGGCTTCGATTGCGGGGAAAAACACGTGAAAGGCGGTCCCTTCCCCGGGGCGGCTCTCCACTACGATAGCTCCCCCATGACCCTTCACGATTCCATGAACAACGGACAGTCCCAACCCGGTTCCGACCCCCTGCTCCTTCGTGGTGAAAAACGGATCGAAGATGCGATCCAGGTTGGACGGATCGATGCCGTGCCCCGTGTCTTTGACGGTCAGTTTGACATGGGGTCCGTGCTGCAACTCCGAATGGGGGGGGACGGATTCCGGCCCGAGATAAACATCGGTGAGAGATACATTCAGCACCCCAACGTCTCCCCGCATGGCATGGGCGCTGTTGGTGCAAAGGTTCATCAGCACCTGGTGAATCTGGGTCGGATCGGCCATCACAGCAGCCTTGGAAGCCACATTCATTTCGATCTCAATGGTTGAAGGCAACGAGGCTCGAAGCATTTTCAACGCCTCGTTAACAATCAACCCGACCTTCAACGGTTTTTTCTCCTGCCCGCTGCGGCGGCTGAAAGCCAGGATTTGCTGCACCAGGTCTTTAGCCCGCCTGGCCCCGTTGAGCACCTGGTCAAGGTATTCCCGCACCCGGATGGGATCTTCGGCATCGGCTTGCGCCATTTCAGAGTAACCGAAGATAATGCCCAGGATGTTGTTGAAATCGTGGGCGATTCCCCCAGCCAGGGTGCCCAGGGCTTCCATCTTCTGGGCCTGCTTCAACTGAGCCTCGGCGCGAGCCTGTTCCGCTTCGGAGTGCTTTCGCTCGGTGATATCCTGCCATATCTCGACCAGGTACTCGCGGCCCCGAAGGTTGATGACCCGGTTGCTGATCAGCACGTCCCGGAATGTGCCATCCTTGCGACGCTGCTGGTACTCGAAATGTGCATGACCGGCTTTTACCAGGGCTCGGGCGTGCTCGGTGACCTCTTTTCGCGCCAGAATTCCCTGCAAATCGAAGAGCGTGAGATCGGCAAATTCCTCGCGTGAGTACCCCAGGCCCTGGCATGCCGCATCGTTGAATTCGACCAGGCGGAGCGTTTCGGAATCGACGAGCACAATCCCCTCCGCCGCCTGATCGACAATAGCACTGTAGATTTCTTCACGTTCCCGCAATATCTCCTCGGCGCGCTTACGCTCGGTGATATCACGAACGAAAACCAGGTGAGCGTCGCCGCCCTGGAACCTGATGGGCTCCGCCGTGGTTTCCACCGGGACGCGCGAGCCGTCGATGCGCAGGTATTCCTGTTCCATTAGCGGCACCGGTTTCCCGGTCTGACGCTGAAACGCGATGCGGTCGCGAACCGATTCGTGGTATTCCGGACCCACATGCGCCAGGAACTCCTTATCAAGCAGCTCCTGGGGCTCTGAGGCCCCCAAGAGGCTCACCATAGCGGGGTTCAGGTAGACGAAGCGGCCGCCGCTCTGCACGAAGATGGCTTCGGGTGCTCTTTCCACCAGGGTCCTGAAACGGTTTTCACTTTCGCGCAGTTCCTCCTCGGCCCTCTTGCGCTGCGTGATGTCATTTTCCAGGATGCGATTGGCCTCCTCGATTTGCAGCATTTTGTCTTCCAGCTTTCGGATGAGGGTCGCACTGTACTCTTTGTAGTAGTCGGTTTCGTCCACGGGCCGGGGCGCCGCAACCGGCCTGCCGGCCTTGAAATTTTTTCTGGTTTCCAATATCAGGGCCAGGAACGCGTCCGGCTGGAGCGGTTTGACGATGAACCGGTCGGCGCCCAGGCTAAGGGCGAAATCCTCGTCCTTGGGGTCCGTATAGGTGGCGGTGTAGAAGATGAAAGGGATATCCTTCAGCCGTTCATCTTCTTTCCATGCGCGGCACAGGGCATAGCCATCCATCACCGGCATGAGGATGTCGCTGATGATCATATCCGGCGGCGCGCGGCGCGCATATGCCAACGCCTCGGCGCCGTTCGAGGCCAGTTCCGTTTTGAAACCGTTGGAGGACAAAAGCACCTGCAACATGTACAGGTTTTGTTGATTGTCATCCACGATCAGTAACCTGCTCATGGGACCCTCCCCAAGTCGCCGCCGCTTTTGCCGACGGGCAGGTACCGCTCGATTTCAGCGACAAAAGTTGCCGGGTTGATCGGTTTTTCGATATAACCCACGCACCCCGCCGCCAGGACGCGTTCCCTGTCTCCATGCATTGCGTAGGAGGTCACCGCCACAATCGGGATGCGGCGCAGCTCTCCATTCTTCGTAAGCTCACGGGCAACCGCGTATCCGTCCAACGCCGGCAACTGGATATCCAACAGAATCAGGTCGGGTTTGGCCTGGAGGGCCAGCGCGATCCCCGCTTCCCCGTCCCGCGCATGAATAACCTGGTAGCCGGACTTTTCCAGGATGAACCCGACGAGGTAGGCATTCCTTTCATTGTCCTCAATAACCAGGATCGTGGTTTTCATTTCGGGACCCTTTCGAGCGGCAAGGTAAGGATAAAGCGGCTTCCTTTGCCCCATTCACTTTCGACCCGGATATTGCCCCCCATCGACTCCGCCAGCCGCTTGCAGATGGAAAGGCCCAGGCCGGTGCCCTCATACTGGCGAGTGATCCCGGAATCCACCTGTCGGAACGGCTTGAACAGAGTATTAATGTCTGCCGGCCGGATGCCGATGCCGGTGTCGATGACCCGCGTGACGAGATCCCCTTCCTCGACCCGGCTTTCGATGCGAACCTCGCCGCGCTCGGTGAACTTGATGGCATTGCTGAGCAGGTTGAGGAGGATCTGCTCGACCCGCCGCCGGTCGCCGACGATCTGGCCGACCGGCGGCGCGATCTCGGCGGTCACCGCCAATCCCTTTTTCTCGGCCAGGGGTGCGATCTTGTCGAGGCTTTTCCGTATCGTCGTCCGCATGTCGAACGGGTCTTGGGCAAGCTCGACCTGCCCCGCCTCGATCTTGGAAATGTCCAGCACGTCGTTTATCAGCTCCAACAGGTGACGGGCGCTGTCCTGCACCATGACGAGCTGCTTTTCCTGCTCGGGGGCCAAGGGGCCGACGAGCCCCATGAGCAGAATGCCGGTGAAGCCGATGATCGAGTTGAGAGGGGTGCGCAGTTCGTGCGACATGGTCGCCAGGAAAGCCGATTTGAGCCGGTCGGACTCCTCGGCGTGATCCCGGGCCACCGCGAGTTCGGCGGTCCGCTCCGTAACGCGACGCTCCAATTCCGCCGCGTGGCGCTTGAGGTCTTCATTGAGCCGGCGGATTTGCTCATCCGCCCGCATGCGCTCGGTGATGTCCGTTCCGACGCTCAGGATCTCGCTCACCTGTCCTCGATGGTCCAGCACGACCCGGTTGGTCCAACTGATCCAGCCGCGCTCCCCATCGCGGCGCATGTTCTCATTGACGTTCTGCTCGAATGCTCTCGGGTCCGCGCAGACTTGCTCCATAAGCTGGCGCAGGTCGCGGCCGTCGCTTTCGGTTGGCGGGACGATCGTGTCGACCACGTGGCGGCCGAGGATCTCGTCCGCGGAATAGCCGAAGAACTGTTGTCCGAACTCGTTAAGGAAGGTGATGATCCCCTCGGAGGTCCAGCGCAAAATGATGCTGTTGGCCTGTTCCACAAGCTCGCGATATTTCCGTTCGCTCTCCGCCAACCGGTCCTCGGTCCTCTTACGTTCGGTGATGTCGCGCACGATGGCCTGCAAGAGGGTTTTCCCATCCAGTTCCAGGCTGGTCAGGCTCACCTCGGCCCGGAATGGTGTCCCATCCCGCCGGCAGTGCTCCCATTCAAAGAACTGCGGTCCCTCCGTGGCGGCCAGGTTCATCTTCTCCAGGGCCTTTTCCTTGGAGGCCCGCCCGTCCGGTTGCGTGCGCGGCGAGAATTCATAGGGCGGCGCTCCGACGATCTGCTCCCGCCCGCACCCAAACATGGTCAGCGCCCGGGCGTTACAGCCAATGAACCGGTCGTTGCTCATGAGCATTATGGCGTCGCTGGCGGTTTCGAACAATGTGCGATGCTTGAGTTCACTCTCGCGCATCGCCTGCTCGATGCGCTTTTGCTCGGTCACGTCCCGAACGACCTCGATGGCCCCGCATCGCCTGCCTTCCCGGTCCAACAGCGGCGCCGCCACCCCCCAAAGGTGGGCGCCCTCACCGCCCCTCAGGCGAGGGATGTATGACTCGGCATAGATCGTGTCGCCCGCGCGCCGGACGTATTTGTAGCCGGCCTCGACCTCCGCCAGAGACAGGTCCAGCAGGTCAATCAAGATGGGGCGCCGCTCGCCGAAGAAGGGCACTGCGTAAGCGAAATCACCCTGACCCAGCATCGCCTCTTTCTTGACGCCGGTCATGATCTCGCAGGCGCGGTTCCACGCGATGATTCGTTTGTCCTGATCGATAACAAAGGTGGCATCCGGCAGGAACTCGATGATATTGAAGTGATGTTGCTGGATCGCCCGGCCGGCGGCTTCGATCTGCACACGCCTGGTGATATCGCGAACGATGACCAGGCAGATCCCTTCCGGCAGCATACTGGCGCTGATCTCTACCGGGAGCGGGCTGCCGTCCTTCCGGCGGATGGTGCGCTCCTTTGTGACGATTCCTCCGGCCCGGAATTCCTCCATGCTGATCCGCTCACACGCGGCGTCTTCCGGATTGATGAGGTCCCCGATGGCCATGCCGAGCAGTTCCTCGCGGGAATAGCCGGTTAGCGCGGTCCCCTGCCGGTTGACCACGATGAACCGCCCATGGGGGTCGGTAGCTAATATTCCGTATGGGGCTTCCTCGAAGAATACCCGGTGCAGTTCACCAGGGTCTGGCGGGATCAAGGATATGTTGGTTCCATTTTGATTTTTTGCGCCACTCACAAGCCTTCTCCCGTCTTATGCAGTGACCTTCCTCGCCGAGCTTGACCGGGTGATATTCCGCCAATGGCGACTTGAGCGGAGCCCCGTGGTCACGGAGGCTGAAGTGCAGTGCGGGCCCGAACGCCTACGGGGGGGGGCGGAGGCGCCGAAGGCGATTTCCGCGCAAACGTTTGGTTGGCGAGGCGCGAAGCGCCGAGACACAAACGTGGGAGTGAAGCGCAGCTTGCCAACCATCGAGGGAATACACCCATCCCTTGAACATCTGCCGAGAGGCAATCGATAGACGATTCACCCGGTCGGCCTATGATACCTTCTTGGGACCACAAGATACAAGGCGAAAAGGCGCAGGTCAATGTCAAGCAGAAGGAAGCTTCCGGATTAGAATAGAATAAGACGAACTTCTATGTGAATTCCCCATACGCCGTTGTGAATGAAAGCGGAATCAGGACATTCCTGATAGGATGCACTCGGTTCAGATGCTGTTAAGGGTCTCGGGAATGCCTGCCGGAGCAGGAACGCAGGCTGGAACAGGACTGCGGAAATATTCACCGTTTGCTTGCCGGAAGACGGGACCTGCTGTAGGGGCCCCGCACAAATTATATGATTCCGACAACGCTGTAAAAGGCGCGGTATGTGGTAATGGGTCCCGGCATCCCGGGGGACTCCTGGGTTACTGATAAAACCTGCAATCCGCAATGGCCGGTGGCGATGCACGCACCGAGCGAAAAAAAGGCGCTTATCTTATTTGTATGGTGCGAACCGCGGTCGTTCTTCAACAATTGAGCGTTTCTCGAAGCCAGTCCTTCACTTCATCGGTCAGCGCATATACCCCCACGCCCGGCTTCCGGCCCCCTTCTTCGATGGCCCTGCGGATAATATCGGGCGGCGCGGGAATCTTTGCGATCTCGTTTGCATCCTGGACACTTCTCTGGATGAGCGTAACTTGAGGGGGTTTTTCCCAGTCGTAGATCACGAAATAGACGGCATCCTGACTGTGGTGCCGAACAAAATCGTCTTTGCGGGTCCACCCGGTGCCCCATTCCAGAAATGTTTCCACGGCCTTTTCCGGCGTCATGTCCCAGTCTATGCGGTCCAGGATTTCCCTGTGCCCTTTGAGTTCTTCGAGCCCCCACATGATTATCTCCCCCCCGGCGAAACAAACCTCGAGCTTCACTGGTCCGATCGGACCAGTTCCAATTTGACATCCGCATATTGTAAGCATCAGGACAATGGTTAACAGGCGTCAAAATGAACGCGCCCCGCCATTTTGCGGGCGGTGTTTCCCCGCGGGTCCGCTCCGCCCAGCCGGATCGATCCGGTTGGGTGGGGCGGGGTCGATCATTTTTTAAAGATACTCCCAAGCGCTCGTAATCGCACTATTTTCCAGGCAGAGCGTCACCGTTCGCAACCTTTTGCCGGAAAAGCGGCGTTGACAAGATGACTAATCCTATTGTATAAGTCAGGTAGTAAAAACCATGGGTATGGAAACCCCCGGGGGAAGGCGAAGGACATGAAGCTGACGTGCCGCAGCGAATACGCTTTACTGGCCCTGGTCTACCTGGCGCGATGCCGGGATGAGGAATTCGTACCGGTCCAGATTATCGCCGCCAATCAGGGCATTCCCTCGAAGTTCCTCGAACAGATACTCCACACTCTCCGCCTTGCCAAGTACCTGCACAGCTACAAAGGCAAGCGCGGGGGGTTTCGTCTGGCAAAATCCCCCGACCAGATCTCGCTGGCCGAGATCATCCGGCTTTTCGACGGCGCCCTGGCCCCAACCGATTCCGTCAGCAGGTTCTTCTACGGGCCTACGCCAATCGAGAAGGAAACCGGGTTGTTAAACCTTTTCAGGGAAGTACGGGACTTTATCGCGGACAAGATGGAAAGAACGACGTTGGCCGATGTGGCCGGCAGGTCCGCCGAGTTGCGCAAGGAGACTGTGCCGGCCGGCCTGTAGGTCCCGCGAACTCCATGCGCCGGCACTCTTCCGGTTTGTCGGGGAGGTCCCGTTTCCACGTTCGATTTGAACCCGCTCCAGTCGATATATCGATCTGCCTGATTTCGTTTTGTTTGGTCACACGCAAGGAAAGGAGACAACATGAAGCCGTTAGTCCTGGAATCGGATGCAGTCAGTTTTGGAGGCAAGTGCTTCCGTCTGGACGAAGAGGGTTTTCTAGTCAATCCCGACGACTGGACCGAGGATTTTGCGGAGGGAACGGCCCCGATGGCGGACATCCACGAGAGGCTGACCGCCTCCCACTGGGGCGTATTACACTATATCCGCAAATACTTCAAAGAGTCGGGCGTCTGCCCGCTGGTGTACGACCTTTGCAGGGCCCAAAATATGCGCCTTGCCGATCTCAAGCGTCTCTTTCCCACCGGGTATCTCCGGGGAGCATGCAAATTGGCCGGGCTCACGTACAGGGAGGAACGCGCACATGAATCCTGGCTCCCCACCACGAAAACCAAGCGGATGAATTCGTTGAATGAGAGGGAATATCGCGTCGACATCAGGGGTTTCCTGATAGACCCGTCGGAATGGGACGAAGACTACGCGGTTTTCAAATTTCGGGAAATGAAGATGTCGGGCAACCTGACCGACCAGCACTGGAGGGTAATCCGTTTTCTCCGAGACCAATACCAGGAGGTGGGGAAAGTGCCCACGGTTTACGAAACCTGTGAGGCCAACGGGCTGGAACTGGAAGATCTCGCCTGGCTGTTTCCGGATGGATATCACCGCGGGGTGGTAAAACTTGCCGGGTTAAAGCAGCGGTAAAGAGCCCGCGAGCAATAGCAGGGATTCCTTGCCGATGCTCGGGATGACACACGTATGACGGCCAATTGGCATCAGCTAAAAGGGGTCTGGCGACAGCACGCCGTTATCATGCCGGCGGCTTTTCCCACCGGGTGACGAGAAAAGCGCCGGTGTCCAGGCCTCGGGCGTCTCCGTCTGCTTCTATTCCCTTTGCGAGGTCGGGATCGTCGTGCTTCTGGAAATGAACGGCGGTCCGCACAACGGCCGGGAAGGACATGAGACCGGCCATCTCGGCGGGGGAACGGAAGCGGGCATGTTTGAATATCTCGTGTCCTTCCTTGGCCGCGGCCGTTCGCCGGACGGCCCACGGGCTCAGGCTGTTCAGGCTCGCGACGACAACGAGACCGCCCGGCCTGGTGATGCGGAAAAACTCGTCGACGGCTGGCCGGGCGTCACCCAGGAACTCGATGGCGGTAACCGACACGGTCTTGTCGAAGGAATTATCGGCGAAGGGGAGGCGGCGCATGTCGCCCTGGACCGTATGGAAGGAAAGGCCGGCCGCTTTTTGCCCGGCCCGGCGCAGCATGGGAAACGATAGTTCGAGCCCGGTGACCTTCGACCCGGCCGCCAGGAGGTCGCGGGTGAAAACGCCGGTGCCGCATCCCACGTCCAGGATGCGTTCCCCCTTGCCCGGGCGGGCCATTTCGAGGAGCAGCCGCCCCTCGTATTGCCTCACGAGCCTGCCGATGGGGGTTTCGAACCACTGGTCGTATTTTTCGGGCCAATCATCAAATATCTTTGCCATTTGCAGCTTTCCAGTCAGTGTGGTCATCAAGATCAAAGGCATTTACCGCGGAGCGCGCGGAGATCGCTGAGAAAAACGCAGGGAAGAACAATAGCTTAGTACACAGTTACCTAATTACAGTGACGCATCGAATGCATGGGTCTGACGCAAATGAGCGGTCCATACCAGAAGGCGAACAGAACACAACGCTCACAATAATACGTAATCGAATTTATGAAATAGACCACTTACCTGATATGCTTGCCAAAATTCCAAAAAGTTGCACGTTGGCAATGCAGGGGTCGCCGAGATAAAAAATGTGAGAAATGCGGCGTATTTTGCATGATCGAGACGACCCTTACGGCCCGCAAAGTCTTTAAACACTATGTTTTTCCGCGTTCTCGGCGTCCTCCGCGGAGAGAGTTTCCGGAGGTTTGCCCGCTTCGGCCGGTACGGGCTCGTAGCGCGAAACCGCCCGCTGGTAGAGGTCCTCGATATTTTCCTGCATCGCCGCGATGAGCGGATCGAGCGTGCGGGGGGACAGGGCCGAGACTGCCACGCCCCCGTGCCTTCGCAACTTGAGTTCGAGATATTCCGGCGACGCCAGGTCCGCTTTGTTGAAGACGGTGATGACCGGTTTCCTGTTCAAATCGAGCTTCGTCAAAATCCTGTCCACCGCCGCCATCTGCGCCTCGTACTGGGGGTTGGCGATGTCGATCACGTGCAGCAGGAGGTCGGCGTCCTGGAGTTCTTCAAGGGTTGCCGAAAAGGCGTCCATGAGGTCTTTGGGGAGGTCCCGGATGAAGCCGACCGTGTCGGTGATGATCACCTCGAAGTCTCGGGGAAAGCGGAGCCGCCTGCTCGTGGGGTCGAGGGTGGCGAAGAGCTTGTTTTCGACGAAAACCGAGCTGTGGGTGAGCGCGTTCAAAAGCGTGGACTTGCCGGCGTTGGTGTATCCGACAATCGAAATCACGGGCATTTCCTTGCGCGACCGCTTGGCCCGTCTCTGGGTCCGGCGTTTTTTGAGGTCTTTGAGCTGATCGTCGAGGTTCGCGATACGGTCCTTCGTGCGCCGCCGGTTGATCTCCAACGTCGTCTCGCCGGGGCCTCTCGCGCCGATCCCGCCGGTAAGCCGTGACAGCGCGTCGTCTTTTACCCCGAGCCTCGGGAGCAGGTACTTTAGCTGGGCCATCTCGACCTGGATTTTGCCTTCGCGGCTCTGGGCGCGCTGGGCGAATATGTCGAGGATAAGCTGCGTGCGGTCCACCACGCGCAGTTCGGTCGTGTCGGTAATCGAGCGGACCTGCGAGGGGTTGAGTTCCTGGTCGAAGATGAGGAGGTCCACGCCGCACTGGAGCGCGCGGAGCACGATTTCGCTCAGCTTGCCTTTTCCGATGAGATATTTCGAGTTGGTCTCGCGCTTGCGCTGGATGATGGTGTCCGCCGCGGCGATCCCCCCGGTCCTTGCAAGCTCGACCAGTTCCAGCATCGACTGTTTGGCGGTTTCCCTGTCGGCGGCGGTGACGCTCACCAGGATTGCCCTGTCCTCGCCGGGACGGGTGGCGGGAATGGCGAGGCGGTTGCGTTCGAATTCGTCTTCAAGCGACTTGACGAGCGCCTGAAAGTCGAGGTCCGGGTCGTGGCAGGGTATCGGGGGCGGGATTTCCCATCCGCGGCTTTGCCCGTCGCCGGTTCCGGGCAGAATGTAGGCCATCTCGAACTTTGTCGCGCCGCCGTTTTGATCGACGTAGACCGCCGCCACGCAGTCGAGGCGCAAAAAGACCAGGTCCATCAGGTCTTCCTGCGTGAGAGGTTCGGACTGAAGGTGCGTGTGCACCAGGCGCAGCCCGCGCAACCGCTGCCTTCCGCCGCGGCTTTTCGGCAAGTCCGGGATAAAGAGCGAGCGGGGACCGCCGACGATGACCATTTCAACCGCGCCGTCCCGGCCGATGAGCAAGCCTAGCTGGCGGGCGGCTTCAAACGAGAGGTGGGCCAGGTCGCGGGAGAGTTCCGGGGAGATGACCTGGTAGGGAGGGACCTTGCGCCGGCACAGGTTTTCGAGGCGCTGCCGGATGCTCGGTTTAAGGCCTGTCAAATTGCCGATGAGTCTCGTGGGGGCAACTCCTTCCAAATCACATTAAGAGCTTGTCCGTAAATAACCTGTGAAGCGATTATAGGAGCTATTGGCCAGTGCCATAGCTCAGAATTCCAAGCGGTCTGTATACATCTCAGGATCTACGGATCGTCATTCCCGCAGTGCTTTTGGGCGGGAATCCAGGGTTTTGCTTTGCGCAACAGGCCGAAAAGACACTGGATTCCCGCC